>JANNVS010000167.1:0-3258 GCA_031414515.1 Sphingobacteriales bacterium
TTTTCAAAATCATAAAATCCTTTTTCCATTACAACTTCACCTACTGTACTCGTTTCAATAAATTCATTTCCTAAAACGGCACATTCTAATTCTCTACCTAATATTGCTTGTTCCACTAAAACTTTTGTATCAAATTTTAAAGCCTGTTTTATTGCAATAGAAAACTCCATTTCATTTGTAGTTTTACTGACGCCGACACTAGAGCCCATATTACATGGCTTTACAAATAATATAGTTCCTAGTTCTTTGACAATTTCTACATAAGAAATATTTTCAATTTCATGATTATAGATAGTAATACCTTTTGCATGTCCTATTCCAGCATCTCTTAAAATTCGTTTTGTAAAGTCTTTATCCATTGCCACAGCAGAACCTAAAACACCTGGACCAACAAAAGGAATATCTAATTGTAGTAAAATTCCTTGAAGTGTTCCGTCTTCTCCATTTGGTCCGTGTGTGATAGGAAAAATGGCTTCCAAATCATCTAAATATTGTTGATTATCTAATCTAATTAACTTTTTATGTTCAGAACCAAAAACAACTGCAAGTTGGATCGATTTGTTGCCTATCACGCAATTTAAATCTTGTAAATTAGTTTCATTTTCTAAATACCATTTTCCGTTTTGTGCTATGCCTATAAGCGTTACTTCAAATTTTGCTTTATCAATTGCGTTATATATATTTCTTGCGGACACAATTGATACTTCATGTTCTGGCGATTTTCCGCCAAAGATTAAACCTATTTTTTGTTTTGACATTGGATTTGGTTTGAACTTGTAAATATAGAGTTACTAACAAACTATGAATAATAAAAGTGCTTATTTTATTCAAAAAAAATGTTCGTTACAACATATTTAGATATATTTGACGTTTCAAGGATAAAGCATTTTGAATGGGAAAAACTCCATTGACCATACTAAGTATAATCGGTTCTGGCGTTGCACTGCTTGTTTTTACTTTTTTGAGCTTAAGTTGGTATACGAATCATGGTGATTTTGTAGTAGTTCCAAATATAAAAGGAAAGTCTATGTACGAAGCTAAAAAGGAGCTTGGAAATTATGATTTAGATTTCATGGTAACTGATTCAACTTATGATGAATCTAAACCACCATTATCTGTAATAGACCAACAACCACGCAAAGGTGAAAAAGTAAAAGAAAACAGGAAAATATACATCACTTTAAATGCTTCTGCACCACCAAGTGTAAAAATTCCTAGCATCATTGATAATTCTCGTCGTCAAGCTGAGTTAATATTAAATAGTTGGGGTTTAAAAATGGGCAACTTAATTTACATTCCGGATATGGCAAAAGATGCAGTTTTGAATGTACAGGTTAATGGTAAAATTGTTAGACCTGGAACAATTGTAGCGAAAGGAACTGCAATTGATTTGATATTAGGTGATGGATTTGGCAATCAAATAGCAGAAGTGCCACCAATAACCGATATGACAGTTATAGAAGCGAGAGCAGTATTAGAAGCAGTTCACCTAAATGTTGGAATGTTGTTGGCTGATGGAATTATTGAAGATACACTCGCAGCGTATGTTTATGATCAGGAACCAAAGTTTGGACAACCAGGTAAACTAGGACCAGGAAATACTGTTCAATTATTTATAAGACAAAATAAATTACCATAATTTTTAAGATGACTAAATTTTTTATATACGTTTTTCTTTTTATGATATCTTTTGCAGTTTTCGCACAAAAAGAGTCATTGGTATCATTAAAGAATCATCCTAAAATAAATACAATTTCAAATGCTGAATTCTTAGAGAAAAAAGCGAGTAAAAGAATTAGTTCTTTGACGTTGCCATTTTTTGAAGATTTTTATCAAGCTGATATTTTCCCTGATGTAAGTTTATGGCAAGATAATTTTGTTTTTATTAATACATCTTATCCAAAAGAAACGGTTACAGTCGGAGTGGCAACATTTGATGGTACCGATGCAAATGGAAAACCATATAATAATTCAGGAATAACAACTAATGGTGCTGCAGATAAATTGACGTCTAATACTATAGATTTATTAGGTATGACAAGTGATAGTAATGTTTTTTTAAGTTTTTATTATCTACAAGGTGACTTTGGTGAAACACCATCTTCACCAAATGATTTACTAACTGTTCAGTTTCTAGACACATCAGGAAATTGGAATATAAAATGGCAAACTACTGCAGATGATAGTTTTAATATGCGTCAGGTATTTATCAAAGTAGACTCGATTTATTTAAATGCTAATTTTCAATTCAGATTTCAATCTTTTGGAAATTTAAACGGTGCAAATGATACATGGCATATTGACTATGTGAAATTAGATAGAAACAGAGATACAGCAGCAGAAAGAAATATTAAAGAAATGGCGTATGAATTTTTACCACCAAGTTTATTACGCAACTATTATGTGATGCCATACAATCAATTTGATACTACAGATTTGGCAGATACTATTAGTTTGTTTGTTAAAAATAGTTTTATAAATACGACTACTGATATCGTTGATTTTTATGAAGCAAATGTGGTGAATACAGCAACAAATATTGCATCTTTCAGCGGTCCTTCTAGAGATTTTGGCCCTCTATCTATCAATGAAATAAGATATCCTAAATTCAACATTCCAACAGATATAATAGCAGATACCGTAGTTATTAAAGTAGATTATCATTTTGATGTATCAGCAGAAGCAGGTGAATCTTCAAAAGTTTTAGCGAATAATGCAGTAACACATAATCAGGTTTTTAGTAATTTTTATGCATATGATGATGGTACTCCAGAACGTGGTTATATCGTTGGTGATTTAAAGACGAATACAGGATTAGATTTTTATAAAATGGCTGTGAAATATGGTATTAGAAAACCAGATACTTTACAAGCAATTAAGTTTCAATTCTTTCCAGTAAAACCAGATAATAATTTAGCAGTATTTAGTGTTTGTGTTTGGAAAAATTTCACAAGAAATGCTGTGTATAGCGATAATGATTTGATATATAGGCAAACAAATCTTAAACTATCAAGCTTAAACACAGAGTTTGGTATCGATACCCTGAACGGTTATTATTATGCACCGATCAAACCACAATATTTGCTGAACGGCGCTACTTTTCCGTTGGTTTTAGATGATACATTTGCTGTTGGTTTAATAGTAGATAATAAATTATCATTAGTAGTTGGTTTCGACAGAAATAATAATCGTTCGCCTTATAATTTTTATGTTGAAGGAAACACCAATAAATGGAGAGAATCAGGTATAAATGGAACA
>JANNVS010000168.1:0-2395 GCA_031414515.1 Sphingobacteriales bacterium
GGTAAAATTGAAAATGGTGAAACACTTGAAAATGCAGCTGTACGCGAAGTATAAGAAGAAACAGGATTGACTAATGTGAAAATAATTAATGCTATAAAGTTTAAAAAGATATTAAACAAAGCGACTTATCATTCCTATTATATAGATGAGAAATTAGCATTAAAAATTTCTTATTGGTATGAAATGAAAACGGATTTTAGTGGACTTTTAGTTCCTCAAATTGAAGAAGATATAGAACAAGCAATTTGGGTGAAAAAAGAAGACTTGCCAAATTACTTTGATACTATGTATTTAAGTATTATTGATGTAGTTAAAGAGATTTGATTCTAAAAATTAGCCAGAAACCATTTCCAAAATAATAAAGTTGGAATTGAAAAAAGAATGCCAATAGTAGGAAAGGAGTTCGCCAATTTTTCATTTAAACCATATTCTGTAGCTAATATCGAAGATGTAATCATTGGTGGCATCGCACATTCTATAATAGATATGGTATATAATTCACCTTTTTTATCTAAAAAAATATTAAATATTAGATAAATAAGAAATGGTGCGAATATTAATTTAAAAAATAATCCTGCACTTAATTTTTTCCATTCAATTTCTTTAAACGATAATTTAAATTGCAAGCCAAGTGATAATATTGCTAACGGAACCATAAATTGTCCTAAAAAATCTAATGTATCTAAAGCAGTTCCAGTAATCAGATATTTTGGAATACATAATGCAAAAATAAAGGCAATAAAAGGTGGAAATTTTATCAAACGCAGTAGCATTTCTTTATAACTAAAAATGGATGGACTAAAGTATGTTGCAACTAAAACTCCAAAAGTTGATAAAATCAAAAAACTACCTGGTTGGTCAACAAAAATAGCATATTGCAGACTTTGTTCGCCATAAAAATATTTTATAAATGGATACCCGACGAAAGATGTATTTCCTAATCCACAACATAAAATAAGACACGCCATTGTTTTTTTATCGTAGTTCAAAAACTTACAGAAAATATATGCAAACAAAGCAGAAACGAAGAATATTATCCAAGCCGATGCTATTGGAAAAATAACTTCAGACGTGATTTGTATGAATGGAATTTTAGTTAGTACTATTGATGGCAATGGAATAAATAATATAAATTGATTTATCTTCCGATGTAAATCTTTTGGTATAAACTGAAAAAACTGGAAACAGATTCCTAGAATAAAAAGTAGTATTAAAATGTATGGTTGTTGAAGCAAATTCATTGATTTCTAAATTCCAAGGTTGTATTCAATTATATTTTCTTCTTTACTAAAAGGTTTTTTTACGTTTAGACCTAAATACTCAATTACTTCATCAATATTCATAATTGGATGATTTAATGCATTTTTTGGAATTAGACCTATCAATTCACTGCCATTTGTTTCCACTCCTAAATTATTTGATATTTTATTTATTTCTCTAAATATTTCAATAATTGGACTAGATTGAATATCTGCAATATTTATTGAAACTTGAGCACAATCAAATGTTTCAACAAACCAACCAATTGCTTTTACATGCTGAAATAAGTTTGATAAATAAGAGCCATCTTTTTTTTCTCTTATCTCTCTTATTTGTTTAGAAATATGTTTAGCTAATTTTATATCCTTTGATTTTAAATTAATATTATAAGCAATTAAAAAATTACGTGCACCTAAAGCCATCATTCCAAATCCAGGATTAAATATTTGTTCTCCATAATCTGGTTTCCATTCATCTAACCTTATTTTCTTTTCAATACTTTCATATTCACCTTTTCGTATATAGGTTAAATTCTTTCTTTTATCTGTTGTTGCTGATTCTTCATATAAATAGACTGGAATTCCTATTTTACCGATTTTTAATCCTAATTGCTTAGATAAATCAACAACTTCATCCATACTTATATTCTTTAACGGAATTAATGGACAAACATCACAGGAACCCATTCTTGGATGATTTCCTTTGTGCATCCGCATATCTATAAATTCATTGGCAATTTTTATAGCTTGAAATGCAGCTTGTATTACTGCTTGTGGTTTTCCAGCAAATGTATATACCGTTCTGTTTGCATCAAAACCAATATCAATGTGCATTAATTTAACATCTATCGTATTTCTGATAGCATTAGCAATTGAATTTATTATGACCATATTTCTGCCTTCAGAAAAATTAGGTACACATTCTATAAGCTGATCTGTTTTTGTAAACATTCTATTTGTCAAATTTACATAATTGTATTTATCTTAGATATCAGAATATACTATTTAACATAATATAAATTATAGGACATATTTGTTTGCTATCATAATATAATATCAAATATCCAAGATACTATTTTACATAATACTACGCGAATACGATTGTTACAATTCAATTGATTTTGTATTTATTACAA
>JANNVS010000169.1:0-1539 GCA_031414515.1 Sphingobacteriales bacterium
CAAATTCCATTTTAGAATTAGGCACTTCATTAGGCATCACAACTGCCTATTTAGCTGCAGCTCATTCCAATACACGTATAATTACCGTTGAAGGCAGTGAATCAATTGCAAAAATTGCAGAAGCAAATTTCACGAAATTAAATTTAAAAAATATACAACTGATTATAGGGAATTTTGACGATGAATTAAAAAAAATATGTGACGAACGGCAAAAATTTGACTTAATATTTATAGATGGTAATCATCGAGAAGTGCCAACTATAGACTACTTTAATACTGTTCTACCTTATTGTCATAACGATACAATATTATTGTTTGACGATATTCATTGGAGTGAAGAAATGCAAGAAGCTTGGGAATTTATTAAAAACCACGAAAAAGTTACTTTTACAATAGATATATTTGAAATGGGCATCGTATTTTTACGAAAAGAATTTCGACAAAAGCAACATATGCAAATAAGTTATTGATTGTTTGCTAATACAAACCTATTTAAATAGATTTCTTAAATTACATTCACTCCGTCATCATCATCATTAAAAAATTCTTTCTTTAAATAAATAGAATCCTTAGCCTTTAGTTTTCCAGCATTAATAAGACGCAATTCTCTTCTATGCAATGCATCTTCATATAATTCATTCTCACGTTCAGTTTCAGGAACTACCTGATTGCATTTAATTGGTTTAGCATTAAAATCTAAGCCAACGAAAGAGAAAAATGCTTCATGTGATTTTACTTCTTCTTGTGTTTTAATATTGATAATAAATACTTCACAAATAACTTCCATTGAAGTATTGAAAGCACGAGTTACAAATGATTTTAAAACTACAATATTGCCCATTTTAATAGGCAAATTAAAGGATACATTATCCAAACTGGCTGTTACGGAAATTCCGCCGCTATGCTTAATAGCAGAAATACCAGCACAAACATCCATCCAACTCAATAAATGACCACCCATTAAATTGCCAATTGGATTGGTATGCGCTGGCATAATCAATTCCGTATGGATATTTAGTGTTTCTGAAACTTTTCGACCTTCCATATGGTATATTTTAACAAACAATGTACGATTTACGATTTAAAAATGAAAATAATATTTACAAATTAGATTTAGATAATTAAAATTTAGAGATTACTTTTGTGACAAATATCTACCATGGCTGCGTAGTTCAATTGGATAGAATATCAGATTTCGGCTCTGAGGGTTAGGGGTTCGAGTCCCTTCGCGGTCACAAATAATTTTATAATAGCGGTGTAAATCAATAGTTTATGTCGCTATTTTCATTTTGGGGTAAACATAGGGTAAACATTTTCAAAAAACATTTACTTTAGCATATAATCCCTTGCTTTCTACCTTAGCTGCAAAGTTTAATTGTTGGTATTTATTCAGTTGAGTGCTGTAATGCTTGCTATAAGGCTTAGCAAAGCCATCAGAGATAAGTTTTTGATTAATGCATGTTCCATCGCTAATAAAAACATAGGCTAATATTCTGCCAAATAAATCTGTTTCATTTTTTACTTCTGTTATAAAAGTTA
>JANNVS010000170.1:0-4190 GCA_031414515.1 Sphingobacteriales bacterium
CTGTAGATCTTGAAACCAAAATTTCTTTACTTGCAATAGTATCATTAAAAGAAAGAATTTTACCTTCTTTTATATAAGTTTTTATAATTTCCCAATCATAATCTATATCTACACCTTTAAGTGCAATCCCTTCTATTTCGGTTTTTGTTCTAAGTATTCCTGCTTTAATAATGAATGGTGCTACATTACTAACATCATTTGCTTTTCGTAATTTATCTAATAATACTTGCTCTTTTTTTATTGGCAATGTTTCAAAAGATTCATTATTGTCAAAATTCGTAATATGAATTTCACCCCAAAACCCAAAGATGCGTTCTTTTATTTCTTTTGAAAAACCAGAAACCATACAAGTGGAAACTATCATAACGGCTACACTTAACGCAATGGCAACAATTGCAATTCGTATAATAAACCTGGAGAACGATTTACTATCGCCTAAGGCTAAACGTTTTGCGATGAAGAATTCTAAATTCACTTTTAGTTATTAACACCAAAAGTATTTCTTTCCTTTTGTATTACCAACATGAATTTTAACTTTAGCACTATATTTGTACTGACTTGGTTATGAAGAAATCTATTTTTTTAATTTTTGTTTATTTAATAGTGTTTAACACACTAAACGCAAAAAACGTAATTGTTGGCGCAGAACGATTAGATCAATACATGACTTTATTAAAAGGAAAAACTGTAGGCTTGGTCATCAATCAAACTTCAGTTATAGTTAATACACATTTATTAGATACTTTATTGAGTTTAGGAATTGATGTGCAATTAGTTTTTGCGCCAGAACATGGTTTTCGTGGCACCGCAGATGCAGGTGAACATATTACCAACGGTATTGATACAAAAACACAGACTTCAATTGTTTCTTTATATGGTGATAATAAAAAACCAAGTGCTGATCAATTAGAAAAATTAGATATTCTAGTTTTCGATATACAAGATGTTGGTGTACGTTTTTACACATACATTTCTACTTTAGAGTATGTAATGGAAGCATGTGCAGAAAATAAAAAACCTTTACTAATTCTAGACCGACCAAATCCCAACGGACATTACATAGATGGACCAGTTTTGGATACTCAATACAGAAGTTTTGTTGGTATGCAACCAATTCCTATTGTATATGGTATGACAATAGGTGAATATGCAAAGATGCTAAATGGTGAAAAATGGCTGGCGAAAGAAGTACAATGCGTGATTACTATAATTCCTTGTTTAAATTATGACCATAAAACATTTTACTCTTTACCAATAAAGCCATCGCCAAATTTACCAAACATGGTATCGATTTACTTGTATCCAAGTTTATGTTTTTTTGAAGGTTCCAATAATATAAGCTTAGGTAGAGGAACTGACAAACCATTTCAAATTTATGGAAGCGATTTATTTCCAACTAATTTGCCATATAATTTTACACCGAAATCCGTTGAAGGCGCAAAAAACCCACCATTACTGAATAAGAACTGTTATGGTTATAATTTAAGTCAAGTTTCATTGGATACCTTAAGAAAGCAAAAATTTACATTGAGTTATTTATTAAATGCGTATAAACTATCAAAAGATAAAAACAAATTCTTCAATAGTTTCTTTATAAAACTAGCAGCAAAAGCAAGTTTAGGTGTTCAGGTTGAAAAAGGATTTAGTGAAAAAGCTATAAAGAGTACTTGGAAATCAGAGATTGCAAGGTTTAAAGTAATTCGTAAGAAATATTTGTTGTATAAGGATTTCTAATAAAATTATAAATGCATTTTCTCTTTCTTCGCTAATAAGGAATCTTCTGTTTCTACATTATCATCATCTAAAATACAGCAATCTACCGGACAAACCGCTGCACATTGCGGTTCTTCGTGAAAGCCTTTACATTCTGTACATTTATCAGTTACAATAAAATATAAATCATTAGAAACAGGTTTATGTTTCGTATCAGCATCTACTGCAGAGCCGTCCATCAATATATATTCACCTGTTAATGAAGTTCCATCTTTCATTGCCCATTCAATTCCACCTTCATAAATCGCGTTATTCGGACATTCCGGTTCGCACGCACCACAATTTATACATTCGTCTGTTATTCTAATTGCCATCTTAAGATAAGTTTGATGCAAAAATAAACATAGATAGCCGATTTGGTAGCATATAATTGATAATTTTGTGTTAATGAATATTAAGCAACGAATAGCTGCATTTACAGCTTTAGGAGATTTTGTGTTGGAAAACCCTGTTTTATTGCAAGAAATTGTAAACAAAACATATTTATACAATACATGGTTTACCAAAGAAAATACCAATCCGGCTTTGCAAAATATTGCAGACGAGTTCTTAAATAAAGAGAAATTAGAAAACTGGACTTCAACTTACGACTCACAACTCACGACACACGACTCTAAAACTATCGCCATAGTAGCTGCTGGAAACATTCCGATGGTTGCTTTTCATGACGTTTTATGTGTGTTGATTTCAGGAAATAAATTACAATTAAAACTTTCTGAAAAAGATAAATTTTTGTTGCCGTTTATTTTAGAAAAATTAATAGAACTAGAACCTGATTTCAAAAAAATGATATCCATCCAGTTTAAGCTGGAAAAATTTGATGCAATTATAGCAACAGGTAGCAATAATTCAGCAAAACATTTTGAATATTATTTTAGTAAGTATAAAAATATTATTCGTAGAAACAGAAATTCTATTGGTATTTTAACAGGCAACGAAACAAATGAAGATATTGAAAACTTAGGAAATGATATATTCGATTATTTTGGATTAGGATGTAGAAATATTTCTAAAATATTTGTGCCAAAGAATTATAATTTAATAAATTTAAAAGCTGGCTTAACAAAGCACATCTATGTGAATCAACATAATCAATATATGAATAACCTAGATTATCAGCGTACCTTATATTTAATGAATCAAACTCCATTAATTGACATAGATTTTATTAATATTGTAGAAAACAAAAGCATGCAATCACCTATTTCCTGTTTGCATGTTGAACGATATAATTCTATTGATGATGTGAATAATTTCATTATCGAAGAAAAAGAAAACATTCAATGTGTTGTTGGAAAAAACTATTTAAATTTTGGTGATAGCCAACAACCCACTTTATCAGACTTTGCTGACAATGTGGATACAATGAAATTTTTAATTAGTGTTTAAATAACTTAAAATACAATATCAACATAATGAAATCATCTTTTATTTGCGAAAAATGCAGCAGTACAACTTATGAACAATTCACACAAACACAAGTAAGGTGCCTGCATTGTGGCGCTGTAAATATGTTTGATACTGGATATAAAGTAGTTCCAGAATTTCAATTATATAACGAAAATGACATTTTAAAAATTGAAGTAAAATCACAGCAGATTAATGCACCACTTATAAAACGTGTTTTAAATTATCTGCTTGACAGCATGTTTATTGCTTTTTTGTTTATTTTAATATCATCAATTTTCAATATCGATATCTTAAAAATAGACAGAATTACTTTACAAGTTTATAGTGTACTAAGTTTGTCTGTTTATTATATAATAATGGAATTTTTCTTTAATAAAACAATTGGAAAAACCATTACTAAAACAAGAGTTATTTCTACTAGTGGAAATAAACTTACGTTTATGCAATGTGTATTACGTGCGCTTTGCAGAATTATTCCTATTGATTTTCTTTCAGGATTTTTATTTAGTGGTTCATTCTGGCACGATTCTATTCCTAAAACCATGGTAGTAGAAGATAAATAATTCTATAGTTATATAACTCAACAATTCTACAACTAAAAATGCAAATACGGTTATTCATCACAGGCGGCACATTCGATAAAGAGTACAACGAACTCAACGGAAAGCTTTTTTTTGAAGACACGCACGTTCCAGAAATGCTGGATCTTGGCAGATGCAAACTCGATGTAAACATCAGAACGCTAATGATGATTGATAGTCTGGAAATGAATGACGACGACAGAGAAATTATTGCGCACAACTGCGTGCAGTGCGAAGAAGATAAAATTGTGATTTCACACGGCACCGATACTATGGTAGAAACTGCAAAAATATTAGCAGATAAAATAACAGATAAAACGATTATTCTTACCGGTGCAATGATACCTTATAAATTTGGCAGCTCTGATGGTTTATTTAATCTTGGAGCCGCTTTGGCTTTTGTACAAACACTACCAACAGGTATTT
>JANNVS010000171.1:0-3271 GCA_031414515.1 Sphingobacteriales bacterium
CAGTGGCGATGAACGACAAAATGTGAAGATGAATTATTTGCGTGATTTTTATGACTACATACACGAATTAAAAAAAGAGCGCGCGAAAATTATTATTTCAGGCGATTATAATATTTGTCATCATCCAATTGATATTCACGATCCGAAAGGAAATAAAGATAGCTCTGGGTTTTTACCTGAAGAACGCGAATGGATGAGCAACTATTTCGATAGTGGTTTTATCGATACGTTTCGCCATTTTAATCCAGAGAAAAAAGCCGAATATTCCTGGTGGAGTTTTAGAGCAAATGCACGAAATAATAATAAAGGCTGGCGCATCGACTATCATGCTGTTACTAAAGAATTAGAACTTCAACTTCAAGATGCTAGGATTTTTATGGATGTAAAACATTCAGATCATTGTCCAATTTATTTAAAAGTATCCCTTTAAATTTATGCGAATTGAACAGCTAACATTTACCAGATTTATTGCAGCGGTTGTAGTTGTTATATTTCATTTTGGCAGCGATGTTTTTCCATTTCAAAATCCGTTGCTGCATCCATTAGTATTATCTGCAAACATAGGCGTATCTTATTTTTTCATTCTTTCGGGCTTTGTAATGATTATTGCCTATAACAAACAAACAAGAATTGATTTTAAGCAGTATTATATATTTAGAATAGCAAGAATTTTTCCAGCATTTCTAGTATCTTTTATATTGATTCTGGTATACTTTATTTTAATTGGAAAAGAAATTGAGCTGAAAAACGTCATTTTACAGATTCTGTTGTTGCATGGTTGGATTAAAAAATATTGTCTATCTCTTAATTTCCCATCCTGGTCTTTAACTGTCGAGATTTTGTTTTATGTCCTGTTTCCATTTATATTTAATCATTTTTATAAAAAGAATAAAAAAAGACACCTGTATTTTTTTATTCTTTTATTCTGGTTACTCACACAATTGCTGTTTATTCTTATTCAAAAAACCGAATTCATTCAACCTGAAAACAAAGCTTATTTACTCTATTTCCCTTTATTTCATCTTAATGAATTCTTTGCTGGAAATATGCTCGGACTCTATATGACCTCTAAAACTTTCAGTATCAAATCCTCGGTCCTTTCTTTATCGGTTTTTCTGCTGTTATTATTATTGCTTCATACCAATATTCCAAAAATGTATTTTCACAACGGATTATTGGTTCCTGTTTTTTGTTTATTGATTTTTTTAATTACTGCAGATTACTGGTTTCTTTCAAATCTTTTTAAGAATAAATATCTTATTATCCTGGGTGAAATAAGCTATGGCGTTTATATATATCAGCTTCCGGTATACAAGCTGTCAATGTTCTTTTTCAGGAAAGTATTAAAATTACAACATTCAGATATGTTTTTTTATATAACCCTATTAATTTTAATTCTTGTTTCTTTTCTAAGTTACAAATACATAGAAAGACCAGCTGTGAAATTTGCAAAGGCATATGTCAGCAACCGTTTCGTAAATAAATATGGTTCAAAACAAACTGATGGAATTAATTAGTTGATTTTATATTCTAAAATATCTTCTTCACTTAATAATTTGTACTTTTTCGATTTGTTTGAAGATTTCGAAATAAAAAATCCGAATACTTTAATATTCGGATTTTATATTTTTTTTGCGCTTAAATTATTGACCGCTATTTATAATTAATTCTTCACTTACTGTACCATTAATGTTTGTAACACTAACATAATAAGTTCCACTACTTATTGATGGAATATTTAATTGCTCTTTCATTTCTTTTTTGCCTGCTTTTTCAAATACTACTTTATTTTTACTATCTATTAATTGTATAGTAGAATTTTCAAAATCTATTTGCGCTTCTTCTAAAAATAATTCTAATGTTATTGTATTTCCTGCAGATGTTGGGTTTGGATATATTTTTAATGTTTGAGTTCCACCAGCCATCATCATCATTTGCGATGGACACAATGTAGTAGTACTATTAAAACAATAATATTGTTCTATGCTACCACATGTATTTGTCATGGTGGTTTTAAGTTCTACATATTGATTAGGTGATTTAAATAAAATAGTTACAGAATTATTATTTCCAGACCAGCTACCACTCCAAAAATTGTAATTGGCTGGTAATGATAATACTTTTTGCCAGGTTACGCTTGTTGCATTATACACTGGTGTTGCACACCATGTTTTTGATTGACTTGGTGAATAACATTGGCTATTGCATGGTCCTTCATCAACGCCTGTTTCTACTACAGCTTCTGTATACGTGCAGCCAGCAGATGAATATAATAAATACGGCAAACCTACTTTTATATTTTCTTTGGTTACTGCATACGTTTCGTCACAATAACTTATAGTTGCAGTTAAAGTAATTGTACCACTTGCAATTTTTGTAACTGTAGCTACATTGTTTGTAGTAGAAATACTTACATAACCTGTTGGTGCTGCTGTCCATGTAACACTTGCGCCTGTAGGCAAACCACTAGTTATAGAATATGGTTTATTGGTACATATTATTGCATCACCAACTATTGCTACACTTGTTTTATCATAACATTTATCTATTCGTAAATAGTAATGACCTTTGCTGCGATTATCTGAAACATTAGTAACTTTATTTTCAATCTTTAGTGCATAATTAAAACTGTTTAATGTTGGTGTGATTTTAGAAAATAAGTTTGTACCTGAAGTAATATCATCATTGGTTGCAATTTGTGCACCTAATGTGCCATCTGAATTAAAAACATATAATGTGATTTTAGTATCTGGATTTGGTTTTCCCGCAACAGCAGAAGTTTGGATAACATACTGGTTTTGTGCACCAAACTGATTAATAAAATATACCCAATCTACATCACATGCAGTTGTTGGGTTAAAATTATGATGAAAAGTATGATATTGACGTGTATTTATTGTCATCCAATTATCATTCACGTCTGAAACCCCATTTGTTGTCGAATGAAACGTATTGTCGTTCTCATAATTATCGACATCTATATTACTATAAAAAGATGCACTATTGTTATACGTTGCTGCTATTCCATAATGTTTAGAATAATAATACATAGCCCCTCGTTGCATTTTTGTGAACTTACTTCGACAATCACTCCAATATGACATTATATTTAAAATAGCATTTCTATTACCTAAAGAGAAAAAGTTATCACTATAATTATCAACCTTTACACAATTATTTGCATTTGTTGTATATGTAACTGCAGGCAAACTGTTAATTTGAGAACAATTATAATTAGCAACATCTGAAGTTTTATTTTTTATGTTGTTGA
>JANNVS010000172.1:0-2878 GCA_031414515.1 Sphingobacteriales bacterium
GCTCCATTATGCGAACATCAAACACTAAACTTGTTTACTTACTTACCTGAAGAAGAAGAAGCTCCTTTTTTCTATAGTTGGACTGGTCCTTTAGGATACTCATCTACAGAACAAAACCCTTCAATTGATGATGTTACTGAAGCAGACAATCAAGGATTCTATTCTGTTGTATTAACAGATACGATTACAGGATGTACTTCACTTCCTTATACTACATTAGTGGAAATATATACGTTCCCTGATAAAGTAATAGCAGATAATGACGGTCCAATATGTGAAGGTGGTGTAATAACTTTAAATGCTACGAATGTATTTGGTGGAGTTTACTCTTGGACAGGTCCAAATGGATATAATGCTACTGGAAAGAATCCAACATTAAATCCTGCTGATCCAAGTCAAACAGGAACTTATACAGTAACGGTTACATTACCTGGTGGTTGTGCTGATTCAGCTACTACAGAAGTTATTGTTTGGGCAAATCCAATAGCACACGCAGGTGAAGATACTACTGTAAATCAAGGTATAATCTTCCAATTAAATGGTACTTCAGATGCAGGTGCATTCCCAATATTGCCTGGAATTACATTCAACTGGTCACCTAATGAATTATTAGACCATGACAATATTCCTAATCCATTGGTTGACTTTACTGAGTTACCTGTACCAAATCCTTATTCTTTAGTATTTACTATTTGGGATAAGAATGGTTGTACAGACAAGGATACAATTGAAATTACGGTTATTCCTTCTTTGGATTTAATTATTCCTGATATTATCACACCAAATGGTGATGGATTAAATGATACATGGTTTATCCAGCATATAGACAACCTGAACAATGCGGAAATACCGTACACTGTACAGATATTTGCTAGAGGTGGTGCATTATTATTCAGTACATCTGCATATAGTAATGATAACGGATTCGATGGTACATATAAAGGCAACACATTGCCAGATGGTGCTTACTGGTTTGTTATCACTACACCGGATAAAGTTTATAAAGGTGCAATACACATTAAAAGATAATAGGAATGAAGCGAATAAATTATAATCTAAGTAAAATCGAAACAATGAAAATACATAAAATCATCAGCTTAGTAGCCTTGTTAATCGCAGGAATCCATTTGTCGGATGCACAACAGCTACCAGTATTTAACAACTATTTTCTGAATCCATTCTTCTATAATCCTGCGCGTGCAGGTGCAGAACTGGACGGAGGTCGTATTAATCTGGGTTTCCAGAAACAACACGACAGAAATCCAGATGGACCGGTAACAACTTACGGTTCTTGGGATGGTAGAATAAAAAATGGTAATATGGCGTTAGGTGTAACTATCTTCCATGACAGAACCACTCCACAGTGGCAGAATACTGGCGGAAGTATAGCATACGCTTATCATGTACCTTTAACGAAAGACAAAGCACATGTTTTAGCAATTGGTTTACAGGCAGGTGTTAACTCTTTAGGATTAAGTGGTTTTACACCAAATGATGCTAACGATGGTTTAGTTCCTACAAATGATAGAAGTGTAAACTTTGACTTATCTATTGGTATCAATTATCACTGGAAAGCATTAAATGTTGGATTCTCAGTGCCACAAGTATTAGGTAATAAAGTAAGATTTAAAGCTACAGATCCTCAGTTTAATTCTCAAACTAGAATTGCACGTCAGTACATGTTTATGGCAAGTTATGAAGCAAAATTAGGAAAGAAGAAAGAGTGGGTATTTGCTCCTTTTGTTCAAGTTAATTTTGTAGACAAATCATTACCAGTTTATTTAGACATTACTTTAATGGCTAAATACAAACAATTAGTTTGGTTAGCAGTTGGATATAACAACGGTGGTGGTTTAAAACCAGATGGTTCTGATAAAGGATTTATTTATTCAAATGCTGCTGGAATTCATGCGACTGCAGGTGTAGGTATCAAAGAAATAGTGAACATCAGCTATACATTTAAAGCACCGGTTGGCAAAAAAGATGCAAATTTATCATTTGCTAATTTAGGTTCAACTCATGAGATTTTATTAAGCTTCAGATTGAAACGTAAAACAGATCAGGATGAGTTTGAGAAAAATAAAAAACGTACAGATGATGAAATTGCTAAAGTAAATGACAAAGCAGATGCTAATGCAAGAAAAATTGATACTGTAGATGCAAAAGTAGATTCTTTAGCGAATGCTTTAAATACAAGAGTTGATGGAGTTGAAAAAACAGCAAACGATGCTAAATCAACTTCTGACAAAAACACTACTGATATTGAAAAAATATCTGCTCGTTTAGATAATATCGTGTACAAAAAATTCGGTTCAGTTTATTTTGAAGTAGACAAATTCGAATTAACGGATGAAGCTAAAGCAAGCATGGATGCATTCAAAGCTAAATTAGCGGAGATGAAAGGTAACTACTTTATCTACTTAGCTGGTAATGCATCAAGTGAAGGCGGAACAGTATATAATCAAGTATTATCTACTAAACGTTGCGATGGTGTTAAACGTTATTTAGAAGGTGCTGGTATCTCAGAAAGAGTATTATTGTTGCCTTACGGTGAGAACTCTTGGGTTACTGATAAACAAAAAGGTGAAGATGACAGAGCTAAAAACCGTCGTGTAGATATCTACTTAAGTGGTGAATAAGATTTCTTATTCTTTATAAATATAAAGTCCTCCAAATTGGAGGACTTTATTTATTATCTATATTAAGGTTTGTAATTATATTTTATTGTATATTATTTATTTGCAAATAGATGAATTTTTATATTCACTAATAGTATTCAGTAATCATCTTTCATAAGTGTAGTTTAATTAGTGTTAGTTTTCTTTTTAATCTCTTTTTAATCATTTTATGAAAGAGTTAAAATAAATAACAGGCATAA
>JANNVS010000173.1:0-5910 GCA_031414515.1 Sphingobacteriales bacterium
GATTCAATATCATCCGGGTTAACCGAGTTGGCATTATTTCCAAAGTCAGTATAATTTGAAACAAAATTATCATCCCCTCTGAATTTATTATTTATTGGAATACCATCTACAACAAATAAGGCGTTATTATTCCCAGTAATAGAAGATTCTCCTCTTATTACTACTCTATTGGAAGTTCCGACCTGTCCGGAGGTAGCATTAATTTTTACTCCTGCTACTTTTCCTTGAAGAGCATCAAACACGTTTCCACCTGTTTTATTGAAATCTTCATTTTTTAGCGTCTGAGTTGCAAAAGAAGTACTTCTTGCTTCTCTTTTAACAGCAAAACTCGTTACTACAACTTCTTCCAGTTGTTTGCCTTCTGCAGCCATAGCTCCATTAACAGTAAGAGATAAAATTTGTTTTTCTAAATTAGTGTACCCGATATAAGAAAATACTAATGCTGAAACATCTTTAGGTAATTCTAATGAATACTTACCATCAATGTCTGTAACTGTACCTATAGTAGTACCTTTTCCCGTAACGTTTACTCCTATTAGTGCTTCGCCTGTGGTTGCATCTTTTACAGCACCGCTAAGTGAGCGATTTTGTGCAAATACCTGAGTAGTAAGCAACGACCCAAGTAACCATAATAATAACGTTTTTTTCATAAAGACTAACTGATTTTGTTAATAATTCTTAAAGAAGTTAATGTATGTTAATCTGCAATATTATACATTTTTTTTAAGAAACAAGAATTTTTAAAGAATTTTTAGTGCATTATTTCAAAAAAGGTAAAAAATACTTGTTTATGGTAATAAAAATGAACAGATACAGCACAATTCCTACTTGTAGTAAAATTAATTTTACTCGCCGTTTCCGCATTTTATGGTTTGAAGGAATGAAGGATTATTTAGTAATTGATTAACTGTTCTTCCATATTAGATGGTAGTTCCCTGAACTCATATTGCTGGCTTCTTAGCTTTGGCTCAAAACCTGCGTCTTTTATGGCATCTTGAATACTTTTAGAAGTAAAACGATGTGGCGCACCAGCGGCAGAAACCACATTTTCTTCTATCATAATAGAACCAAAATCATTGGCACCTGCACGTAAGCATAATTGTGCAATATTTTTTCCTACCGTCAACCATGAAGCTTGAATGTTTTTGATATTTGGCAACATAATTCTGCAAATGGCTAACATGCGTAAATATTCATCACCAGTTACCTGATTCCGAATGTTGCGCATCATATTTAAAAGTGTTCCTTCGTCCTGATAAGGCCAAGGAATAAACGCCAGAAAGCCTTTTGCGTCTAATGGTTTTTCACTTTGTACCTGACGAATCCAAACTAAGTGTTCCATGCGTTCATATATAGTTTCTATATGACCGAACATCATGGTAGCAGATGTTGTAATGTGCAATTGATGAGCTGCGCGCATTATATCTAACCATTCCTTGCCGGTGCATTTTCCTTTTGCTAATAATCGACGGACTCTATCGTTCAGAATTTCTGCGCCAGCGCCTGGCAAAGAATCTAATCCTGCTTTTTTAAATTCAGTTAATACGGTCGTATGAGACATGCCTTCAAGCTTACAGATATGCGCAATTTCTGGTGGTCCTAGTGCATGAAGTTTTATTTCTGGATATAATTTTTTTAATGTAGAAAACAAATCGGAATAAAACTTAAGTCCTAGTTCAGGATGGTGTCCACCCTGCAATAAAAGTTGGTCGCCTCCATAACGAATGGTTTCTTCTATCTTTTTCTTATATGTTTCGATGTCAGTAATATAGGATTCTACATGTCCGGGTTTTCTATAAAAATTGCAGAATTTACAATTTGCAACACAGACATTTGTCGTATTTACATTTCTATCAATTTGCCAGGTAACTATATTATCAGGCTTCTGAATCATTCGCAATTGATGTCCAATTGCCATTAATTCTGGTGTAGGTGCATATTCAAATAAAAATATGCCTTCTTCTATTGTAAGAAATTCAAAGTTGAGTGCTTTTTTGTATAAATCTGGAAGATTCATTCTGGCTTTATTGTTGAAACAAAGGTAACGGTAAAATGTAATATTGAACCAATGTGATAATGTAATAATTTATAGACTTATCCATGTATTTACAAAAACCATACAACATCTTGCATTGATATATTGTTTCATTGTTTCATTATTTAATCTACTTTTGCAGCATGATTGAATATTCTAAAGAAGTATTAGAAAATGGGTTAACATTAATTCATCATTACGACAAAACGACACCTTTTGTTGTGGTAAACACTTTATATAAAGTAGGCGCCAAGCACGAAGATGAAAACAGAACTGGTTTTGCACATTTATTTGAACATTTAATGTTTAGTGGCAGCAAACATTTTACAAATTTTGACAAACCCTTGCAAGAGGCTGGTGGCGAGAATAATGCATTTACCTGTAATGACTATACCAATTATTATGACACTGTTCCATCTGTTAATATAGAAATACCTATGTGTCTTGAAGCAGACAGAATGGTAAATCTCAACATTAATAAAAAAAGTTTAGCCATTCAAAGAAAAGTAGTTTGTGAAGAGTTCAAAGAAAACTACATCAACCAACCCTATAGCAATGTATGGCATATTTTACGTGAAATGGTCTATGAGAAACATCCTTATAAATGGCCTACTATTGGCAAAGAGTTAAAACACGTTGAAGATGCAAGTTTAGAAGAAGTACAGGCTTTTTATGATAAATATTATCATCCAAATAATGCTATTTTGGTGTTAGCTGGTAATATAGAAAAAGAGAAAGCCAGCGAATTGGCAGGAACCTATTTTGGTGAGCTAAAAGGAAGTCCTGTAGAACAAAAAATATTTGAAGAACCCGAACAAATTTCATCTAAACAAAAGACAGTTTTTGAGGATGTTCCATTAAATGCTATCTATATTGCTTTTAAAATGTGTGATCGATTGCATCCTGATTATTATGTAGCAGATGTTACATCAGATATTTTATCAGATGGAAATTCTTCTCGTTTACATCAAAGATTAGTAAAAGAAGAGAAAGCTTTTGTTGAAATTGATGCTTATATCACTTCCAGTGATGAAATCGGAATGTTTGTAATAGAAGGAAAGATTGCTGATCATTTTGATGTTCAAAAAGCAAGCATATTGATTTGGCAAGAACTGGAGAAATTAAAGAATGAAAAAGTAATTGAAACAGAATTGCAAAAATGCAAAAATAAAATGTTGACTTACATGAATTTTTCAGAAGCGAGTTTATTAAATCGTGCTGTAAGTTTGGCTTATTATGAATTATTAGGCGATGCTAATTTAATAAATAAAGAAGAGGAAAATTATGATGCCGTAAATTCTGAACGCATTCAACGCTTTGCACAAAAGACTTTTACAGAAGAAAAAAGTAACACCTTGTTTTATTTGAAAAAGAATGGAGCTATGTAACAGAAGAAATATGTGAAAACATCATTTCATTTTTCTTAAAATCTCCTTACTTAAATTTAAAAAAATGACTACTAAATGACTATCCCAAAAATACACGAAATAGATAAAATTTCTTTTCCTAATCCAGAAAAAATTTCCCTAAAAAATGAGGTCTTACTTTTTGGATTTAATGGAACTAAAAATGATATTTTACGTATTGATATTGTATTTAATTCTGGTCATTGGACAGAGCCGGCAAAACTGATAGCAGAAACTACTGCAAAGTTATTTAAGAGCGGCACCACAACCTTATCTTCTTTTGAATTAAGTGAACAAATTGATAGCTATGGTAGTACTATAAAAGCAAGTGCTGGCTATAATACATTTACTGTTTCTTTATATTGTATGAATCGTTTTCTAGAGCCGTCATTACGGCTATTAACGACATGTCTGAAAGAAATTATTTTTCCCGAAAATGAGATAGAACTATTGCAAAACAATACAATATCTAAATTAAAAATCAGTCTAGAAAAAAATGATTATCTGGCAGACGTCGCTTTCAAAAAAGCTGTTTATGGCGAGATGCATCCATATGGTTATGAAACAACAGAAGAGGTGATAAAAAACATTTCTCAATCCTTATTACAACAGTTTTATAAATCGGATTTGCAACCGCAAAATTGTACCCTTTTTATTGCTGGAAAATATGCTGATTCTGAATTATATCTGATAGATAAATATTTAGGAAATTGGAGTCAGGAGCCTGGTGTAAAGAATATAGAAAATAAAACAATTGAGACGATGTGTAGTCAATTGAAAAACATACATATAAAAAAAGAAAAATCAGTACAAGCGTCCATTATCATTGGCAAAGAGTTTTTTAACAAACATCATGAAGATTATCCTGCTTTTGTTTTATTGAATACAATTTTCGGAGGTTATTTTGGTTCACGGCTGATGAGTAATATTCGGGAAGAAAAAGGATTAACCTATGGAATTTATTCAAGCATTTCAACCTTAAAACATAATGGTGTTTTTTCGATTCAGACCGATACTAATTTAGAAAATCTGGATGTCTGTTTACGTGAAATATATTTAGAAACTGAACGTTTACAATATGAATTGATAACGCCTAAAGAAATTAAATTAGCACGAAATTATTTATTAGGAAAATTTCTTGGACGAACCGATGGACCATTTAATCAAATAGAGGTTTTTAAAAGTTACTTTATAGAAAATGTCGCTATCAACAAATTTGAAGAATTTGTTGAAATCATAAAGCATACAGATGCATTATCTTTGCAACGATTAGCACAGAAATACTTTATTAAAGATAGTATGTATGAGATTATAGTAGGATAGTAAATTTGAAAATTTAAAAATGAATTTACAATTTAGGATTTATGTTTTGCGATTTACAAACTCTGATTTGTTTGCTAAAATTATATCTACTGCTTACTGCTTACTATTTACTGCTCTCTCTTTTTCTCAAACAGAATACGAAGCGCCGACATTAAGTTGTGTCCGCAATAATGCTAGTGATATAGAATTAAGCTGGCAATTGCCATTATCTGTAAATCCATGTTTTGTAGGTTATGAAATTTATACTTCAATAGGCAGCAGAAGTGGCCCATATACTTTAAATACTACTGTTGTAAGTGCTTTACAAACCACAACTCTATTAACTATAGCTAGTGCAGGACAGCCTGTCTTTTTTTATATGATAAACAGAGGCAGCTGTAATAATCCTTTGCCACTAATTAATAAAACATCTGATACTTTAGATAATATTAAACCGCAACCTTTCATCGTTATTGAAAATGCAACCGTGATTAATGGGCAAGTTGTTTTAAACTGGTTGGTTGCACCAAGCCCAGAAGTATCTGCCTATCTGGTATATAATGACAGAGATGGATTTACAACACCTGATACTATTGTTGGTAGATTAACAACTTCTTATTTGGACACGGTGAATAACCCTGATCAGTTTGCGATACGGTATAAGGTGCGTGCATTAGAATTCTGTGAAGATCCGGCTGGACTCCAAGGTGCTATTACACCTGACACAGCTGACCATAAAACAATTCTCATGCAAATTGGTGCACCTGATATTTGTACTCAAACGGCAAATATTTCCTGGCAGTCTTATAAAATAGGTGGTGCACAGGTTGTAACCTATGAAATTCAGGAAAGCATCAATCGAGGTGCATTTGCAACAATTTCTACACAAATAGCAACCTCTAATAGTTTTTTATTGCAAAATATTCCATTCAGAGATACGGTTTGCATTCGCATAAAAGCAAATTTGCCAAATGGCACATCCGCACTTTCTAATGAACGATGTTTTAGTGCAGATGTAATACAAAAACCTGTGAATGATTATATCAGAAATATTTCAGTTGAAAATGGAGCTATTGTTATCGAATATAAGAAAGATACTTCTGCGGCACCTGCAAAAAAAGTAATATTGCAACGCAGTAATGATGGTATTGTTTTTACAGGTTTAAC
>JANNVS010000174.1:0-24945 GCA_031414515.1 Sphingobacteriales bacterium
ACCAAAACAAGGACAAGGAAACGGACAAGGTCAAAAACCATGGAAAGGACAAGGACAATAAATTTATGTTTTGAAATTTACGATTTAAAAAGCCGAACAAATTTTGTTCGGCTTTCTCATATCTATTTTCTCAAGTCTTTAAATCTAATTCGCAACCTCACTCAAAAACTTCAGTCTCACTAATTGTATTTCGCGCAGTTCAACATCTTCTTCCTTTAATTTTTTAAAGGCTACGTTCACATCGTCACTTTCTGCTTGCATAAAGTAATCGTAGATTTCTTCCTGTATGTCTTCATCCACTGCATCTTCAAGATAATAGTTGATATTCACCTTAGTGCCTGAGTTTACAATAGTATCCAGCTCGGTAATCAAATCTTCCATGTTCAATCCGTATGAACTGGCAATATGTTCCAGAGGCATTTTTTTATCAATGGATTTAATGATGTTTACTTTTACGTTAGAGTTTTTATCGGCTATCTTAATAATAGAAAAATCCGCAGAACGTTCAATATTATTGTCCTCCACATATTTCTTAATCGCTTTTAAAAAAGGCTCGCCAAACTTTTGTGCTTTTGCAGTATTAACACCATGCATTTTAGATAACTCTTCTTTATCAAAAGGGAAGAAAGTAGCCATCTCTTCCAGTGATTGTTCTGCAAAAATAGCATACGGTGGTAATTTTAATCTGGCTCCTTCCGTTTTTCTGATATTCAATAAAATGGACATTAATGCAGGTTCTAAAACACTTCCTGATTTTCCATTGAGTTGTATTGCATCATCATCGTCTTCACCATCTTCAAATTTATGGTTCAATACTATTGTAGCTGACGTTGGTTTTTTTACAAACCTTTTACCTTCTTCCGTTAGTTTTAAAACACCATATTGTTCAATATCTTTTTCTAATAAATTTAATAAAATCGCTTTGCGAACTACAGAATTCCAGAATACCATATCGTGGTCTATTCCTTTGCCAAATATTTTAATCTTATCTAAATTATTTGCTGTAATATCCGCTGATTTTCTGCCAATTAAAATATTAATTGTATTTGGAATATTTACACGTTCATTTGTTTCTGCAACTACTTGCAGTGCTAATTTTATTTCATCTTTTGCTTCGAACTGTTCTTTTGGATGCAGACAATTATCGCACTTTCCACAGTTTTTCATCTCTTCTCCGAAGTAATGCAACACGAATTTTTTTCTGCATTCACCACTTTCGCAATACGCTTCTACTTCACTTAATTGCATGACTGCTATTTCTTTTTCTGCAACAGATTTTTCTTTATTTGATAATATGAATTTTTCGAACTTATGAATCTCTTTTGGCGAAAAATAGGCTATACAATTTCCTTCCAAACCATCACGACCAGCTCGGCCAGTTTCCTGATAATAATTTTCGAGAGATTTTGGTATGTCAAAATGAATTACAAAACGAACGTCTGGCTTGTCTATACCCATTCCAAATGCAATCGTTGCTACAATTACACCTACGTCTTCCATCAAGAATTGATCTTGTCGTTCGCTTCGCACGGATGCATCCAGTCCTGCATGATAGGCTGCTGCATTTATGCCATTTACTTGTAATATTTCTGCTAATTCTTCTGTAGAATTTCTACTTAAGCAATAAATGATGCCTGATTTGTTTCCACCTTTTTTAATAAATTTAATAATGTCTTTTATGGCTTCTTGCTTACTTGGTTTTGGCCGAATTTCATAGTATAGATTTGCTCTTAAAAAAGAAGAAATAAAAATCTTAGGCTCTTTCATGCTTAATGTTTTCACTATATCCAATTGCACCTTTGGTGTTGCCGTTGCAGTTAATGCAACAATCGGAATATTACCTTCAATTTCATTCAGCATTCCTTTTATTTTTCTGTATTCTGGTCTGAAGTCGTGACCCCATTCTGAAATACAATGTGCTTCATCTATTGCTACAAAAGAAATTTTTATAGTTTTTAAAAAATCAATGTTTTCTTGTTTCACCAATGATTCTGGAGCTACATATAATAACTTACATTTCTTATTCGTAATATCTTTCCTTACCTGTAAAATTTGTGCTTTGTTCATTTGTGAATTAATGAAATGCGCAATATTATCAGTGCTGCTGTATCCACGAACTAAGTCTACTTGGTTTTTCATCAAGGCAATTAATGGCGAAACAATAATTGCTGTTCCTTCGGATATAATTGCAGGTAATTGATAGCATAAGGATTTGCCTCCACCTGTAGGCATTATTACAAATGTATCTTTCTTCGCAAGAATGCTTTCAATTATTTCTAGTTGATTTCCTTTAAATTTATCAAACCCAAAATACTCTTTTAGTGCGTCCGAAATTGAAACTGGTTGTATGCTCATAAAATAAACTATGTTAGAATAAAAACGTCCTCGCAAAAGGAGAACGCAATTACAACTTTAATATACTCAAATATACCGAAAACTTGTATTTTAAAATGTTAAAATTATTAATCTAACCTTTTGATAATTGTATAATTTTATAGTTGATTTTTTAGGTCATTGATGTAAGTCAAATAGGTAAAATAATGCTATCTTTCACAATTAATTTATGATTATCAAATTAATTATCTTTGTTACCAAATATGAAAAAAAACACATATGCATGTATAATGGCTGGTGGTATTGGCAGTCGATTTTGGCCTTCCAGCCGAACTGCAAAATCTAAACAGTTTTTAGATATTTTAGGTACCGGCAGAACGCTTATACAATCTACTTATGACCGTTTTTTAAAAATTTGCCCTAAAGAGAATATTTTTATTCTTACACATGCAGATTATATTAATTTAGTAAAGCTACAATTGCCAGATGTTTCTGATATGCAAATATTGGCGGAACCTGCTCGCAAAAATACCGCACCTTGTGTGGCTTATAGTGCATTTAAAATAAATAAGTTAAATCCTAAAGCCAATATTATTGTTGCTCCTTCTGACCATATTATCCTAAATGAAGATGAATTTGTGCGTATTACTGATTTAGCCATAGATTTTGTTTCAAAAAATGATGCATTGGCAACTTTAGGAATTCGGCCGACCAGGCCAGATACTGGTTATGGTTATATTCAATATTATGAAGAAGAAACGAGTGAAGGTATACATAAGGTAAAAACGTTTACAGAGAAGCCTGAAAAAGAAGTAGCCAAAAAATTTCTAAAAAGTGGTGATTTTTTGTGGAATGGTGGCATTTTTATCTGGAATGTAAAAAGCATTCTTTCTTCACTAGAAAAAAATCTAGTAGAAGTGTATGATGCTTTCCTAGAAGCTGAGCCTGCTATTTTAACATCGAATGAACAAGATGCTGTTGAAAAAGCTTTTATTACCTGTCCGAGTATTTCCATAGATTATGGAATTATGGAAAAAGCGAAAAATGTATATACATTACCATCTAGTTTTGGCTGGAGCGACTTAGGAACTTGGGCTTCCTTGTATGCAGAAAAAGAAAAAGATTATTTCAACAATGCGGTAAATGGAAAAAATGTGGTTGTCTATGATTCCAACAATAATATCATCAATGTGCCTGATAAAAAATTAGTCGTGATTCAAGGGTTGGAAAACTTTATTGTGGTAGATACGGATGATGTGTTATTGATTTGCAATAAAGAGGAAGAACAACGTATCAAAGAATTTACACACGACATTAAAATGAAAAAAGGCGACAAGTTTTTATAGTCGTGAGCAAAAAGTCATGAGTCATGAGTAGATTATCGTTAAATTATCTATCTTCATTCTATAATTCTTCTATTCAATAATTAACATCTATGGCAAATTTATTCGCGAAAAAATCAATGGAAATAATTCTTAAAGAATCTAGTGAAACTGGTGAACACTCTTTAAAGCGTACACTTGGTTCAGCTGCATTATTAGCATTAGGTATTGGTGCTATTATTGGTGCAGGCATTTTTGTGCGTACTGCTGCAGCTGCCGGAAACCATGCTGGTCCAGGTGTAATGTGGTCGTATGTAATTGCTGGCATTGGTTGTGCATTTGCTGGTTTGTGTTATGTAGAATTTGCATCGATGATTCCGATTGCGGGTAGTGCTTATACGTATTCTTACGCAACTATGGGTGAGTTGGTAGCTTGGATTATTGGCTGGGATTTAATTTTAGAATATGCCTTAGGTGCTGCATGTGTTGCCATTGCATGGTCAGAATATCTGAATAAATTATGCGAACATTATTTTGGGTTCACCATTCCATATGCGTTTTGTCATTCACCTTTTCAAGTCGACCATCTTACAGGTGTACATGGCATCATTAATCTTCCAGCAATATTTATCTTAGGTTTTTTAACATTGATATTAATTAAAGGTACCAGTGAATCTGCAAAATTTAATTCTGTAATTGTAATCATAAAAGTAGTTATCGTAATTATTTTTATTGCATTAGGATGGCATTTTATAAATCCAATTAATCATGCAGTAATCGTGCCGCCAAACACAGGCGAATCAGGTATGTTTGGCTGGAGTGGCGTGTTGCGTGGTGCAGGAATTGTATTTTTTGCTTACGTTGGTTTCGATGCAGTTTCTACAGCAGCACAAGAAGCAAAAAATCCGCAAAAAGGAATGCCGATTGGTATTTTAGGTTCATTGGCCTTTTGTACAGTGCTTTACATTTTATTTTCTTATGTACTTACTGGCATTGCACCTTACGCTGATTTTAGCAAAACTGGTCCAGGACACGAAGGTGCTGTTGCCTATGCTATTACAACTTATATGCCAGGCTACGAATGGTTTGCTGGTTTAATTACCATTGCGATTTTAGCAGGTTTTTCTTCTGTAATATTAGTGATGTTGTTAGGGCAATCGCGTGTATTTTTTTCTATGTCAAAAGATGGTTTATTGCCAAAAGTATTTTCAGAGGTACATCCTAAATACAGAACACCTGCAAAAGCAAATGCATGGTTGTTTTTCTTAGTAGGAATTTTTGCTGCGTTTGTACCTGGTGATATTGTTGGTGATATGACAAGTATCGGAACTTTATTTGCATTTATTTTAGTTTGCGTTGGCGTTATTATCATGCGCAAAACCAATCCTGATACACCAAGACCATTTAAAACACCATTGGTTCCATTGATTCCGATTTTAGGAATTTTGGTTTGTGGTTTTATGATTTTTGGATTAGGCTGGGAAAACTGGAGCCGTTTAATTGGTTGGTTAATACTTGGTTTTATTATTTACTTTGGATATAGTGTGAAGAATAGTAAGATTAACAATCCTAAGGAATAAGAATTTATTGCTTCTGTCATTTCGAGTGCAACGAGAAATCTTGTTTCAATAAAATAAATATTACAATCTTTTGATTGTGGTAAAATAAAGCGAGATTTCTCACTACGTTCGAAATGATAGCAACGCGCTTACTCTTCACTAAATGGCAAAGCGCCTTTTAATTTTGTGTGTAACTTTTCGTTATAGCTTTCTAATAAATAATTGAAATAATTTCTGGTGGCTTTACTTAAACAAGAAATATAGACATTCAATCTATATTGAATTTCATCTTGCATAACATTTATCAATGGCAACGCATCTAAATAATTCGTTGTGTTTTCTTTTATTCTTTCAAAGTGATTTTCGATAGAAATATCTAATGATTCCAGTGTTTTCTTGCCTTTATTATATAAAGAATAATAAACCTTTTCCATATCAAAATTAAAATCTTTGGTATTTGGAAATTGTTCTTTTACGATATCTGGCAAATCATATATTAATCCTTTTTCCATTTGCTGTTCTCGTTCATATAAATGTTCTAAGAATTTTTCTGGATTTACAAATACGTCGCGCCAGTCTACATATTCTTGCCACAAACCTAATCGACGTGCATTATTTCCTAAATCAATTACTGTAAAATGATCTTTAGTTGGTAGTCGTCTGCTACCACGTCCAATCATTTGATGGTACAGCGTCAAGGATCGAGTGGCTCTATTTAAAATTATACACTCAACGGTTGGTTCATCAAACCCAGTTGTCAAAATTCCAACAGAAGTTACAATTGCATCTGGTGTTTCTTTCAGCCATTGCAAAACTTCTTTTCTGTCTTGTTTGTTGCTTGTGCTGTCTAGATGACGAATTGGAACACCTTGGTCGCTCAGAAATTTTTCTACTGATTTTGAAGTCGCTACAGACGAATTAAAAATTAATGTTTTTTTCCCTTGCGCTTTTTCTTTATATGCTCTCAATAATTTTTCATGCATATCAAAATGCATATAAATTCTATCTAAAGAGCTTACTGTATAATCACCATCAATTCCGATTTTTAAACCACCAAGGTGTACATCATATGTGTAAGTAGTTGCATCACTCAAATATCCTTTAGATACTAATTCTTTAATAGAATCACCTATAATTAATTTCTTGTAATTTTGTTGTAATGGTAGATTCTGATTAGAACTCAGTGGCGTTGCTGTTACACCTAAAATAACAGCGTTTCTAAAATAATGAAATATTTTTCTAAAAGAATTATAATGTGCTTCATCTACAATTACTAAATCAATATCTTGTAAATATTCTTCATCATCTTTCAGGCGATTATTTAGTGTTTCAACCATCGCTAAAAAACACAAATACTCTTCCTGATCAGGAATTTCTTCTACCTCACTTGTTATTAATTTACAATGAATGCCAGCTTCTTCTAAAGCATTCGCTGTTTGTTTTAATAACTCAATTCTATGGGTAAGAATAAGAATTTTCTTTTGATGTTCTTCAATATATTTTCTCGAGATCTCAGAAAAGATAACGGTTTTTCCACCACCTGTAGGCAATTGAAAAATAATATTTTCGCGTTTTTCGTTTTCTTGTAAATGGTCGAAAATGCGTTTTATATATTCTTGCTGATATGGATATAATTGTTTAGCTGTATCAGCCCTTTCTTTAATGCCAGTTATTTTCATGTTTCTCTGTAGTAGTTCTATCGCAAAATGTATACCAATATGTATACCATTTTAGCAACTTCGCAATATACAAATTTTAATGCATGTAGAAAAGAAGATATGTTATAAAATCATTTCTTTGTAGGTTAGAAATGTGTAAAACCCTTTTGTTTGAAAATAGTGAGTAATCATTTCCGGTGATTCATTGCTTGCAACCAATACAAAATCGCCACCCCAAGCGCCAAGTGATTTAATCGTTCCTGGAAAATCAGAAAAATAAATTTCTTTTACTTTTCGCAAATTCAACACATTTGCTACGATGTTTTCATGAACTTCCAGATAATAACAAAACTCATCTAACTCGTTTGCAAGAATTAATTTTTGGGTGAGCTCTGAGATTTGCTCTATATATTCAATTTTATTTATAATAAGATTCTCATAATGTAGGATTCCTTCACGTGAGTTTTGTTTTTGGTTGAGATGAAGAAAATAAAGATGTTCTTTGAAAGTTGGATTGAAGTTGACTGGATTTGAGATTTGAGATTTGGGATTTGGGATTTTTTGATAAGAAATAGGTTGTTGTGCTGTGGCGCAAGCAATATCGTAACCAGAACCACTAAATGTTTTTTTGAGTAATTCATATGGATCTACATTTGCGTATTGCGCAAATAAACTTATTAAAGTTGATGATGAACCAAGACCCCAATTATGAGGAAAATCCAAACGAGTTATGAGTTGTGAGTTATGAGTTATGAGTTTGCAATGTTGTAAAATATTCTGAATTGTTTTTGCAATTTCATTATTTGAAGAAGAAATAATTTCTAAAGAATCTGAAAATTGTGCCTCGAACCAAATTTTATTTTCATGGTCTAAACTTTTCCACGAGATGCCTTTTTCTTCTGAAGAATCTACAGTTAATGTTTGACCAAATTTTGTAGGCAATGCCAAACCAACTGCACCATCCAAAATAAAGTATTCTGCAGTAAGTAAGAGTTTGCCGTTGGCGTGAAATTTTTTCATTTTTTCTTTTACTTCACGTCTTTTTCTTTCATCCTGCTTCTCAATTGCTCCAGCATCACACGTGTTGTGGTAAATGAAACTATCTTATCTTTGAAATATTCTAACGCATATGTTTTTTCTTCTTCGTTGGCGTTGTAGAAATTTAAAATATTGAGCAAGTGCATTTTCATGTGTCCTTGTTGAATGCCAACTGTCGTCATTGCTTTTAATGCTGCAAAGTTTTGTGCCAAACCGGCCACCGCACAAAATGCCATTAATTGTTCTGCATTTGGGTTGCCTAATATTTGCATACTGCGTTTTACCAAAGGATGCAATTGCGTCAAACCACCAACAGTTCCTACTGCTAAGGGCAAATCTATCCAAAATTTAAAGATGCCATTTTCTACGATGCAATGCGTAAGCGAACCATAACTTCCGTTTCTTGCTGCATACGTGTGGCCGCATGCTTCTACTGCACGGAAATCATTTCCTGTTGCAATAATCATCGCGTCAACACCATTGTAAACGCCTTTGTTGTGTGTAGTTGCGCGATGCGGATCTACTTCTGCAATTTTCACGGCAATGCGCATTTTCTCTGCAAATTCTTCAGCAGAAATATCACCAAAATTTCCGAGTTCTTCTACTTTGCATTCAACAATTGCGCGCGCAATACAATTTGGTGTATAATTGGAAACGATTGCCAGTATCACTTTTACTGTTCCATATTTTGGATTGTTTCCTACTATTTCTTTTAGCGTAGAAGCATATTCTTCCAAACAACTATTTATGAAATTGGCACCCATAGAATCGCAAGTATTAAACGATGCTTTCAATTGAAAATATCCGGCTTCGTGTTGCGTCATATCTATCAGTTCAATATCAGTAACGCCACCACCGCGTTGTTCCATATTGAAAGAAATATACTTGCTGCCTTCTAATAATTGTGCTTTGATGGATTGAAAATCAGCTTTTAATTGTGCTTCATTTCCTTTATAAATAAAGTGTACCTGACCAATTTTTTCAGTGCCTAAAATTTCTGTTTTGAAACCACCACGTGTGCTCCAGAATTTTGCTGCGTTCGACATTGCTGCCACAACAGAGCTTTCTTCTATTGCCATTGGCAAACAATAATATTCACCGTTTATTAAAAAATTTGGCGCAATAGAAAATGGAAAAAAATAATTGGTAATCGTGTTTTCAGAGAATTCGTCTAATATGTTTTGTGTTTTAAGATCGCGATGCCAGTAAGAAATTAATTCTTCTTTTGCTGATTCATCGTTGTTTAAATAATTTTCTACCAGCCAATCAATTTTTTGCTCTTTGGAAAGTTTCGAATATCCTGATACGTTTTTCATCGGTGTTGATTTTATGCTAATTCTTTTCCTAATTTTTCTGTTTTCAATAAGTGTTTCAATCTTTCCTCTTCTTTTAAGCTTTTAATAGGCGAGAACACCGTCACTTTAACCGGTTTAATACCACAAAATTCAAGTGTAGTTTTCTTTAGTTGATTAATCCCAGGGTTCCCATACACCAATCGGAAATACCAATAAGGTGTATCCATGGTTGCAATAATATGCGCAGATTTTCCAACTAATAATTTGTCCCACCAAACAGAATTTTCTCTATATGCAAAAGCAAAACCAGGCAAGAAAACTCTGTCAAAAAAACCTTTCATGATTGCTGGCATTCCACCCCACCAAATTGGAAAAACAAACACAATATGATCTGCCCATTTTATTTTTTCCCAAGCATCTAATAAATCGGGTTCTAATTCTGTACGTTTTTGATAACCAAATTGAAGATTAGGATTAAACTGTAAATCTTTTATTATAATTTCCTGAATCACGGCATTTGCTTGTGTTGCACCTTTTTTATATGCATCTACCAACCCGAAATTAAAGCTGTCTTTATTTGGATGTCCGTTGACAATGAGTATTTTTTTGCTCATAAATAGTTTATCGTACTTTAAAAAATGCTTTCGCCAGTTTTAATCCTTCAATTTGAGAATGTAAAAACTGCTCTAATTCTTCATATGATTTCTCTGCGTATTGTAATAATGCAGATGCTTGTCCGTATACAGATGGAACGTGTAATTTTTCCATCAGATAATGTCCATCTAAAAAGTTTTTGATGCCACCTGAAATTATAAATTGTTTACATAAAAACTGAGTCCCTAATTCTTGTTTTAATTCATTTATATATAATGTCATTTCTTCTGCACTGTGTCCTATTTGTGCAATCGATTTGTAGGTTTCTAATTTTTGTTTATCGCCACGAAGCAATTCTAACTTAGAAAAATTGGTGCCACCATGTGCCGCAAATTCAATGGCTTTCAATGGTAATTGTACTAAGGCTTTTAAACTTTCTTTACCAAAACCTTGTCCAACTTCTTTTACAATTACTTTTTGCTTTGTTTTATTTAAGAATTGTTGAAGTGTTTGTATCGGCGCCTCCGTGATTTTATCGCCTTCCGGTTGTAGCCATTCTTGCAATGGATTCACATGTATGATAATTCCATCTGCATTTAATTTATCTATTAATTGGTCGAGTTTGAAAAGCTCGTTATTATTCAACAATAATGCTAATTGTGCAATACCAATATTTGCATAAAATGGTTGTTCGTCTCCAATAATTTTTCTGAAATCAAAATCTTTTAATCGTTCGTCGCTTTCTAATAATGCGCGACAAGAACCCAAGCCCATTCCCATCCCAAACGTTTTGCAGGCCCGTGCTAAATTTGCATTTATGTGATACGCTTTTTCTGTGCCACCAGTCATACTGGAAACCCAGATTGGTGTCTGCATTTCTTTTCCTAAAAAAGAAATTGACTTTAATGGCGCTGATGGATGTGCCGCTAAAATCGGTTCGTAAGAAAATCGTTTATCTAAAAAGGCATTTTCTACCTGCGATTGAAAGGCGAGTTGTATATGATCTTGTTTGCGTTCTGCCGCTGTAGGATCGGTGGTTGGTATTTTTTCGAGTTTGTCCAAAATAGTAGGTGTAAAGTTACGGATTTTAACGTTTAGAAATGTTAAAAGTTCAGGTATTTATGGTTATGAAATCTGAAATTTTAATCCTTTTAAACCACTTTAGAGTCTAAAGAAACATTAGAAACATTAAGACGCAAAATCTTGGATGATAAATAAAACCAAGAAATTGTCCCTGCTTTCTTATATTTCTAAAATTTGTTTTTCTTGAAAAAACTTTAGTGCCTTAAGTTTCTTAGGTGGTTATTTTCTTTATTTCGTTTTCAACGAATAGGCAGATTTTTGTAAATCTTTCAACCATAGTTGTCGTTTATGGCGTAACAACCAACCTGCGGTTTGATAGATGTGTCCGTCTTTAGTTTCGAAAACATCAATCACAAAATAAAAACGGTGGTCTTGTTTTTCGGAAGACAAAATGCCGGAAATCTGTATTTCTTTTACTTTTAAATTATTGGCTGTCGTGAATATGGTATCGTTGGCTTCAATATTTGGTTCTTTTAAATTTCGTTTTAATTGATTCATTATAGAATCGCACATAATTTCAAAACCCTGTTCGCCTGGTTTCATACCATGATCTACTAAAATAAAAAAAACATCACGGTAATCATTTTTGAGTTGCAACAAGGTGTTTTTTTCTGGATATACATCATCAGTTTTAAGTAAATACGATGGATATTCTATGCTTATATTTTTGTTGGAAAAGACTTCTGGTGTTTTACTATATCGGCAAGATGTGAATATAAACAGTCCACAGACGATAGTCCATAGTCGATAATTTTTGAAAATAGCTTTTAATGACATGTTGTAAAGTTATGAAATTTAAAAATCAATTTTGCTGCCGTGTTGCTGCAGCCACTTACGATGTGTTTTATATTCAGGCATTACATTTTCTACCTGTTTCCAAAATTTAGGTGAATGATTCATTTCTTTTAAATGCGCTAACTCGTGTACAATCACATAATCAATAATAGTTTGTGGCAATAATAATAACTTAGTTGCAAAAGATATTTTTCTACTCGACGAGCAGCTGCCCCAACGTGAGATAGTATGCTTCACATCCACTTTTTCTATCTTTTCTTTGAAATAAAAATCGTTCCAATATAAAGTTCTTTTTTGCAATTCAAGTAAAAAATATTTTTCTGTGAAACGTAATAAAAATCGTTGAATTTCTGTTTTTTGCTTTTCTTCCGTTTGGTGTTGTAATAGATAAATTTTTAAGATTTCATTACCACGATAACTTAATCTGTTTTTACCAATGCTGATAAATTCGATTTCAATTTTAAATTCTTTATTCCATATTTTTAATTGCTTGTTTTGATAATAATCTATAGTATTTTGCTGTAATTGATAATATTTTTTTTCAATGATATGTTGCTTTGCCCAAACCAAAAATTGTTTCAATGTTTTTTCTTTCTCCACTACAGAAATATGTTTGGGCAACCGAACTATTACTTCATTTTTTCCTAAAGAAACACGCGAAGAATTTCTGGATTCTACAATTATTTTTACCGGCACTGGCAAATTTTCTGTATTGTATATATTTACACTCATTCTTAGATTTCTGGATTGTTAGAATCAAGATTCTTAGACAAAATATTAAAAGTCTTGAATCTTGTTGTCTTGGTTCTAATAGTCTATACTACTTTCACAAACATATTTTGCGCTGCATCCTTGCTGATAGTGATTTGTTTTTTATCATTAATAATTAATTGTATCGTTTCATCGAATTCTTCTTTGTCGGTAATTTTTATTTTATCATTTAATTGCAATTGAATTTTATTCAAGTATTTTAAAAACGCTGCAGAATCATCATTAACGTTTGACAAGATATATTGTTTTTTCAATTTTGCATCAGCCAGACAAATAACATTTGGTATCAGCATATTTCCTTGTTTATCTGGAATTGGATCACCGTGCGGATCAAATTTTGGGAAACCTAAATATTCATCCATTTTATCTATTAGTTCGTCCGATTGAATATGCTCTAATTGTTCAGCAATGTCGTGAATTTTGTCCCACGTAAATTTTAAATTTTTCACTAAAAATGTTTCCCAAAGTCTGTGTTTGCGCAATACCTGTACGGCAATTTGTAATCCCAATTTTGTTAATGAAACACCATAATATTTTTTATACGCAACAAATCTTTTATCCGATAATTTTTTCAGCATGTCGGTTACAGAAGCTGCTGAATGGTCGAGTTTATAAGCTAAATCATTCGTTTTTACCAAACCATCCTGCGTTTCACCTAATTGGAAAATATATTTCAGGTAATTTTCTTCAACAGCGCTAAGTGTTGTCATCGTATAAAATTTAAGCGAATCTAAAAATAATATTTCATAAATGAAAAATTTATTTTTAACATTACATCAAATATGTTTAATAATAATAAAGATTGGCGTTTAGTGCGTACCACGCACTCATTACCTGAGTCGTTTGCTAGTATTTTTGTGCCAAAAGATGCAACTGGCTGGCGAAAGTTGATGGCGTTTACTGGTCCAGGTTTAATGGTTGCAGTTGGTTACATGGATCCAGGAAATTGGGCAACTGATATTGCTGGTGGTTCAAAATTTGGTTACACTTTATTGTCTGTTATTTTAATTTCCAATTTATTTGCGATTTTATTACAGCACTTGGCGTTAAAATTAGGCATTGTTACTGGCAGAGATTTGGCACAAGCGTGCAAAGATTCGTACTCGAAACCTGTAAGTTTTGTGTTGTGGATTTTGTGCGAGATTGCCATTGCAGCCTGCGATTTAGCAGAAGTAATTGGCTCTGCAATTGCAATTAATTTATTGTTCGGCATTCCGCTAACGGTTGGTATCGTCATAACCATATTAGATGTGCTGATTTTATTGATGTTGCAAAACAGAGGTTTTCGATATTTAGAAGCATTTGTTGGTGGTTTGATATTTATTATTTTCTGTTGTTTCGCATACGAGTTGATGATGTCGAAGCCTGAAATTGCTGCTGTGGTTGGTGGTTTATTGCCAACTACTGAAATTATTATGAATGGCGATATGCTATATATTGCAATTGGAATTTTAGGTGCTACGGTGATGCCGCATAATTTGTATTTGCATTCGAGCATTGTGCAAACGCGTAATTTTGAAAAAAATGATGATGGCAAAAAACAAGCTATTAAATATGCAACGATAGATTCTACGGTTTCTTTACTGTTAGCCTTTTTTATTAATGCAGCTATTTTAATTTTGGCAGCTTCGGCTTTTCATTATAACGGATACAAAGAAGTGGCTGACATTAACGATGCGTATAAATTATTAGAACCTGTGCTTGGTGTAAAAATTGCCTCTACATTTTTTGCAATCGCGTTGTTAGCAAGCGGACAAAACTCTACGCTGACTGGTACTTTGGCTGGACAAATTGTAATGGAAGGATTTCTAAATATTAAACTTAAACCATGGATGCGCCGATTACTGACGCGTTTAATTGCAGTGGTTCCTGCGTTAATTGTTTCTATTTTATATGGTGAAAAAGGCGCTGGTACTTTGCTTATTTTAAGTCAGGTGATTTTATCTGTGCAGCTGAGTTTTGCTGTAGTTCCTTTGCTGCAATTTACAGGCAACAAAACCAAAATGGCGCAATTTGTAAACAGTAATTTTTTACAAACTGTTGCATGGATAATTGCAATAATTATTATCGTGTTGAACGGAGTGATGCTGTGGAATACGTTTGCTTAATAATATTTAGTTACCTCGAATTTTTATGTTTCATTGAATTTGATGTAGAAAACAGGATAAAAATGAATATATTCTGGTCTAGTATCAAATGTAAAATAAAATACAACAGCAATAACTTTTGATGAAACAATATTCTTTTTAGAAAGAAATAGCTCTTCAACCAAACGAATCCTTATCCAGTTTCTTATAAGAATAACTGAATTTTAAAAAATTTATTTGAATTATATAGCAAGATTTCTCTCTGCGTTCGAAATGACACCTATTCTTTCCTCAACAACTTATACAACTTAATTCCAAGCATTAGTAAAATTACTAAAACTGCTAAGCCAATTAAGCCTGTTAGAAAACTTAGGTTTGTTTTTACGACTACTAAAAAAACAATGGCGAATAAAAATATCGTAGCTACTTCATTCCAAATTCTTAGTTGTGTAGAAGTGAATAAAAAGATGCCAATTTGTTGTTGCTTGAAAATATAGTGTAAGGAAAAATGATAGCATACTAACAGAAATACTAACGTTAGTTTTATATGCATCCAGCTTTGCGATAAAAACCCTGATTTGATTAATAGCGTGATGCCTAATATCATAGTAATTACACACGAAGGCCAAGTGATGATGTACCACAATTTGCGTTGCATAATTTTAAACTGATTAATTAAAATTGATTTATCGGGCTCGGGTTTTTCGTTGGCTTCTGTTGCATAAATAAATAAACGCGGCATATAAAATAAACCTGCAAACCAATTCACTACAAAAATAATGTGTAGCGCTACTATGTAATTATAATCTAACACAAGGTAAATTTATGAATTAAGATTTATGAATTAAGATTTATTGCATAAAAAAATCCGTCTCGTTTAAATCGAGACGGATTTTAATTTTTGAATCTTATTATTTTATTTTATCTGAACGGTAGTTTCTTCGTTTATCCAGCATTTTACTGTATATAAACCACCAACACTTAATTTTTTTGCAGCTACTTCTGCTTTTGTCGGCAAATACTTTGTGTAGTCGCTGATATATTTTTGTGCTTCAGCAACTACGTCTTCATCACCTCCAATTTCAATTGCTTTTTTGAAATAATCAAATGCAGGCCATAATATGATTTGAGATTGAAAGCCTGTACCAGGACCGCAAAGTGTACCGCTTGATAAATACAAGGTTGCAATTAAATTGTATGCTCTAATGTTTTTTGCATTAAATGCAATCGCTTGTTTAGCAAAATCTCTCGATGCTGGAAAATCTTCTTTCGCATACTTCATGAAAGCTATGTAATAATTTAAATCTGATTTCTTTGTACTGTCTGCTTCTGCTGTTAATGCATTTTGGTACAAAAGGATAGCTTCGTCAAATTGTTTATTTTTCACATAAATATTTGCCAATCTTGTTGCGTACGTATAGCTTGGGGCGAGATCGTTTAATTTTTTCAAAAACTCTACGTTTAATGTGCTGTCAGCGCAACCTTTGGTTTTATTGTATACTGTTTTTATTATTTCTAGATCATTCGGTTTTTCAGTATATTTTTTCAGATAAATTTCTAATAATTTGGCGCAATCGGCTGGATCACTCTTATCTGCAAAGTTTTGAGTATACAAATCGTCCAACACTATCTTTACATCTTTAAATGCTTGTAACTGTTTGTTGTTTGGGTTAGAAATATTTTTATCAATTACTGCAGATAATTCATCGTATTTCCCTTTTACAAACTCCTCTGTAATGCCATCTTTTCCCTGTTGATTAATTAATAATTTATAATACGTCTGAATGTAATATGGAAAGGCTTTATCGCCAGTAAGTAGTAGTGTTTTTTCCAGACATCTACGAGCTTCTGGAATGTCTGCGTTTTTTCCATATTTCAATAAATCAATGGCTTTTTTACCTAACACATATTCATCTTCGCCATGACATCGAATTTGTTTATTATAAATTTGGAATAACGTATCTACATAACTTTCTCTTAAATCATTATTTGTTGCTGATTGTATTAGATTGGTATACATAATAGCTCCATCTAAAAAAGGTTGTTTTCGAAATCCTGGAGCATTATTGTATATGTTTTTCCATTGAGGAAGTGCATCTGTATACAGTCCCTTTTTAAAGAATTCTCTATATATGGAATAAGCTGGAGTAGTCTTTAAGCTATCGCCATCAATAAATTTAGCACAATTCTGTGACTTTAAAGTTCCAATAATTAAAAGCCACGAGCTAAAAACTAAAAAAATCTTTTTCATTGTATATATCCGTTATTAATCAATAATATTTTCTCCTTACAAACCACCTGTCGTTTAATGAAACACCGAATTTAAGACGATAAAAGTTTTCACGCACAAGGTTGTTTTTTGTTGTTCCTCTGCTTCCTGCTTCGAGCCCAATGCTAAAAGCATATGTGTAAACTTTTTGTAATAATCCTTCGTCATTAGCCGTTGTGATGATTATAGGAATACCTATTCCAAAGTTTATGCCAAACTCATTAATTGCTTGATTATTGATTTTGATATTCGTTTGAGTATAATTGAATCCTGCCCTATACTTAAGTCTTGTAAAAAATTTAGAGAAATTTTTATCATTTGGTAAAAATTCTCCGCCAAATGCAATACGCCAACTATTATTTAAATCTGAGGCTGCATTATCTTCATATCCTCTATACTTCTTCCAAGGTTGAAATTTAAAATCTACGCCTGCCTTCCACTTCATTCCACGAGAAGCCACAATTCCAATATTTAAAGTAGCTGGGATTCGGATGTCAATAGGTTTTTTAAAATTTTCAGATAACGTGTCTAGAACATTTGAAGTTAAAGTACGTGGCTTTATATAATCAGTAATAAAATCATTTATTCCACCATCCGTATTTCTAAATCCTAGAAGAGTTGATTGAAAAGTATATAAAGCTTCATCATTATAAGAAGTTTTACCAAATTTAATAGGTGCTGAGCCTGATAAGCCAAAGGTTATATTATAAATTTTACTACTGTCTTTCTTACTTTTAATTGGTAAATTATATTGTGCGCCTGCATTCCAGATATAACTACTCACTTTTGTGTTGGTGAATGTCCAAGTCGTGTATGAATTAATGTCATAAGTGCCCGTTTTGTCTAATTGGTATGCAAGGGTGTTGTTGTTTAATTTTCCAAATAAATAACCTATATTAAATCCAACTAATAGTCCTTTGTATTTGAATCCGTTTCCCCATGAAAGATTATATAAAGCACCAGAGCCTTCATATTCAAATTTGACTGCGTTCAGGCTATCAAATGAAGTAGTTTGAGAAATTAAATAATCTTTTGCTGTGAATGGCAACAAGCTTACGCCTGTTGTCCAATATTTTTTAATTGGAAAAAAAAGAGATAGGTAATTTAAGCTGAAACTATTTTGTTTCGCTTTTAGTGTTTGAGTTTTGATTTGTCCAAAATTCCCAGAAAAACCTGCATCGAATGTAGTTAACTGTAATGCTGCGTATGAAGCAGGATTTAAATAGTTTACTGTTTCGCCAGATTGGAAAGCAGCACCCAAGCCACCCATTTGTCCAGATTGTGCATTGTTATTATCGAATGCAAAACCTAATCCATAACGAGAATATGGTGTGTGCTCTTGAGCGTCAACCTGTTGCAAGGTAACTGCTAAAATAAAAAGTAGAAAAATTTTACGCATTATATTCAAGTATATGATTGAGACCAATTAGTGTGAAATTGGGAACTGCAAATATCTCATTTTTAAGGCGATAAACCAACAAATCGGCATCACCACCAGTAATTATTATATTCAATTCAGGAAATTTAACTAAATATTCATCTATCATTCCGTCAATTTCCTTGCTTGCTGCCAGCAAAACACCTGAAAGCATATTAGATTTTGTATCGTTTGCAATCAATTCTGCTTTGTTTTCTAACTCTATTAATGGCAATTTTCCTGTAAACGTATGCATGGCTTTTAATCTCATTTTTAAGCCTGGATGAATACTACCACCGAGAAATTTATTTTTTTGATTGATAAAATTGAACGTGATGCAAGTTCCACAGCCAATAACCAAATTATTTTGATTCGGGTTATTTACCTGCGTTGCAGCAATCAGCGCCAGTCTGTCTTTTCCTAAAGTATCTTTTGAAGAATAGTTATTTTGAAATGGCAATTTAGTTTTTGTACCTAGGATTATATTTTGCGATAATTTTTTTAAAGCGTTTAAAATATAGTCAGGAATTTCTATGGTACTGGAAATGATAGATTTTTGTTCCGAAACTTCGGAATCAAAGTTGGAAATAATTTCTAATAGATTAATTTCTTTGGAATTCTCAAACGTCATTACTGTCGTCAAATTTTGTTGATGGAAAATGCCAAGCTTGGTGCGCGTGTTGCCGATGTCTATTGTTAAATTCATTTTAATCTGAACTATGATTTATCTGATTTTCTTGACGAATATGATTTTTATACTTCGTGGCCTTTTTGTAATTTCTCTTGGTGTTCTTTGTGGTTAAATAATTCTCTTAGAAATGGCTTCTTTTGTTAGCTTACCGTTTTCTATGTTTTCAATCAAAACTAAACCAGGTGTTTTTCCAATTTCAATAGTGCCTAAACTATCAGCAAAACCTAATGCTTTAGCGCCGTTTATGGTTGCCCAATTCAATACTGTTTCAAAATCAAGATACGATTGATATTTCAAAATTGTTTTCATTTCTTCTAAAATATTTAGTTGCCAGTTCGATGTTAAACTATCTGTTCCAATACAAACTTGTGCATTGGTTTCTAAAAAGTTTTTATAATTAGGCAAACTATTTTCGATGTATAAATTTGCATTCGGACAAGTTGCCCAAAATACATTTTGATTTCCTAATTGCAGATGTGCAATTTCTATTTCTTGTTTTGTGGTAAGTATATTATGTACAAATAAATTTCTATTTTCTTTCTGAAGATATTCTAACGTATAATAAATTGCTGACTTGCCAAGATTTGGAATTGCATCTGTTTTAAAACCAATTTTATCATAAAATGAAATAAAATCACCTGTTTTACTTAAGAAAAGCTCATTTTCTGGTGGTGTTTCCTGGTTGTGTATAGAGATTGTTTGTGCTTTAGTAAACTCAGCACGACAAAGCGCACCAAATAATTTTCTCGAAACAGTATATGGTGCATGTGGTACTTTTGATTTTTTGTTTTTAACCGTTTCTGTTAATTGATTAAAAACAGCATCGTATTGTTGAATAATAGTATCAGTATTTTCTTCCTGAAATAAATCAAAATATTCTACAAACGTATAATAGTGTAGATTTTCTTTTCTCTTTTGTACAAATGTATCTGAAGTATTAGAAATATCGCCAACGGCAACAATTCCTGAATCTATCATGTTTTCTTCTTCGCGCGTAATCGCATCATGTATAATTTCTTGCGAATGATTTCTGTTTTTAATGACTTGCGAAATGAAATCAATCAAACCCGTACCTGTTTGCGCAATGCCTTTTAAATGCGACAATTCTAAATGACAATGTGCATTGATAAAGCCAGGCACAATGACACCATCAAAAAATTCAATTTCTGTTTTATCGTGATTTTCTAAAACATCAGTAGCAATTATTTTTTTGCTTTCATCTAAAACAATCACACCATTTTCTATTGGCGAAGATGAAACAGGATAAATTTTATTAGCTGAGATTTTACGAACCATTTATCAAAGATATAAAAGTCATTTGTCTTTAGTCAATGAAAAAGTTGAAGTATCTTTGTACTAAATTGCAAACTAAAACCGACATACGAACACTTTCAAAAGAACAACTGATTGCACAATTAGAACAATTAGGTGAAAAGCCGTTTCGTGCTAAGCAAATTTACGAATGGCTTTGGCAAAAATCTGCAATAGATTTTGAGGAAATGACTAATCTTTCTATAGAATTGAGAGAAAAACTGAAAGAGCATTTTGTGATTCACAATATTGCTGCGTACAAAGTTCAAAAATCAAACGACGGCACGATAAAATCTGCGTTTCAATTGCACGACAAACATATTATTGAAGGTGTGCTGATTCCGACAGAAGACAGAGCAACTGCATGTGTTTCATCGCAGGTTGGTTGCAGTTTAACTTGCTCATTTTGTGCCACCGGTTTTTTAAAAAGAGAACGGAATTTAACGGCTGCAGAAATTTACGATCAGGTGGTTTTGATTAACCAACAATCCAACGAAAGTATCGGTAGAAATTTATCGAACATTGTTTTTATGGGTATGGGTGAACCGTTGCTAAATTATAGCAATGTAATTACTGCGATTGATAAAATTACTTCTGAAGAAGGATTGAACATGTCGGCAAAACGCATTACCGTTTCTACTGCAGGCATTGCGAAGATGATAAAAAAACTGGCAGATGATAACGTGCGTTTTAATCTCGCCTTGTCGTTGCATGCGGCAGATGATGAGAAACGAAACACCATCATGCCAATCAATGAACAAAATAACATTGAAGCGCTGGTAGAAGCATTGCAATATTTTCAAGAAAAATGCAAAGGCGAAGTAACATTTGAATATATTTTATTAGATGGAGTGAACGACACGATGGATGATGCAAAAAAACTGGTTGATATTTGCAAGCAGTTAGAAGATGTAAAAATTAATGTGATTGAATACAATAAAATTGATCAGGCAGATTTTCAAAAATCGACTGTGGAAACACGTGAAAAATTTATCGACTATTTATTGAAACATAAAGTAATTGCTAATGTTCGCAAGAGTCGCGGCAAAGATATAGATGCAGCTTGTGGACAATTGGCGAATAAGAATTAGTCGTAATGTAGTAGTATTTTCTAGTGCCTGTTTCTGTTTTTAATGAATCAACCTTTTATCTCTCTTTATCTAGATCGTATTGTTTAAGAATTCAGTGGTTTCCTTGGTTTTGTTAATTGTAATTATGTTATTGCTGAATAGTGTAATATCTTTATGTATTCGGCTACTAATAAATAGCGAGTAATTTTCGATTTGGAGCAGCTTTTTGTACAAACCATCAACCAAAACCAAGGCATCTTACATAAGGTGTGTAGAATTTATTGCCGTAATCAGGAAGACCATAATGATTTGTTTCAGGAAACTGTGTTACAATTATGGAAAGCATTTCCTTCTTTCAGAAATGAATCAAAAATTACGACCTGGATGTATCGGATTGCACTAAATACAGCAATTTCTGGTTTGCGAAAAAAGAAAGTTGCAATTACTGAATTAGAAAAAATTTCTTTTCAAATTGAAGATAAAACAACAATAACTATTGATGAAGAATTACAACAATTATATAAAGCCATAGAATATTTATCAGATATAGAAAAATCAATTGTATTGCTATATTTAGAAGACAAACCTTATGATGAAATTGCGGAAATAACAGGCATCACAGCAAACTATGTTGCAGTTAAAATGAATAGAATAAAAGAAAAATTGAGAATTTTATTAAAATCAGAAAGATGATAGAGTTAGATGACTTGAAACATATTTGGAAAGATAATATCGATTCCAATATTGACAAGCAAAATATGGAAAGGGGAAAAATTCAGGAGATGCTGAATCGAAGATCTACAAATATTATTGACAAATTGCGTAAAAATTTGCTTCGGGAAATTTTTATGTTTTGTTTTTGTCTGGTATTGATTGCCTGTGTTCCATTTTATTTTCATTCTAAGGAAGTTACTGTTTTGTGTATTGTTGTTTTAGCTGTTATCTTTATTCCTTATTTAATTTATTACATCAAAAAATATCGTGAATTAAAAAGATTTTTTTCTTTCAATCAAAATATAAAGTCAAGCCTAAAATTATTAATATCACAATTAGAAAAATATTTAAGCATCTACTTTTGGGGTAGTCTGTTGCTCACGCCTGTTTCTGGATTTTTATCAGGTTTTGCAATATTATATGAAATGAAAGCCCTTGGGTTCTTATTATACTTTGATGTTTTTGGCTCAGCCACTTTGTCCATAATTTTATCATTTGCATTGTTATTAACATTACTTTCCTATCCTCTAATGAAATGGTATATACGGAAATTATATGGACAGTATTTAGAAAATCTAAAAGATTGTCTGAAAGAACTGGAAGAGGTAAAATAAGAATCTACTTAATAACTTTTCTTATTTCCACTCTACCACAGTACCGCGTTTTTTATTCAGCAATTCTTCTGGAATGCTACCAATAATTAGCTTCTTCAACACATCTATAAATTTCTTTTTTGCAACACTACGTGCATAAACAATACTTATTTCGCGCAATGGTTTTGGTTTTTTAAATTCTGCAATTTGGTTTGTTTTTTTGTTAGACAATTCCAAAACAACCAACTCGGGCAACAGCGTAAAGCCACCTTCCATTTCTACCATTTTTTTTAGCGTTTCAATGGAGCCACTTTCGTACTTCAATTGCTCATTTAATTTTATCGGATTGGCGCAAATATTTATCACCTGACTTCTAAAACAATTGCCTTGCGAAAGCATCCAGATATCATCGCGTAAAATATCACCGTGATCTAAAAATTTTTTCTTTGTTAACGGATGGTTGTAATGTGCAAACACTTTTATTTCCTCATAAAACAAAGGCTCTTCAACTAAATTATTTTCATGTAATGGTGTTGCCAATATACCAACATCAATCTCGTCTTTATTCAGTTTAAAAATAATTTCTTCTGTCTTCAATTCTTGTATCACTAATTTTATTTGCTTATACTTTTTTAGAAAATCGCCTAAAAAATATGGCAATAAATAGGGTGCTAACGTAGGTATAATCCCAATTGTAAAACTGCCTTCAAAACTATCGTCGTAATGTTTTGCAATCTGTTCTAGTTTTTTGGCTTCTCGCAAAATTATACGCGCTTGTTCTATCAGTTGCTTGCCCGCATCTGTAGGAATTATGGGTTGTTTGCTTCTATCAAAAATATCAATCTTTAATTCTTCTTCTAATTTTTTGAGTTGCATACTTAGCGTTGGTTGCGTTACCAAACATGCATCGGCAGCTTTTGCAAAATGTCGATACGTATCAATCGCCAAAATGTATTCTAACTGTGTAAGTGAAATATTCATGTAAATATATTTATCAGTTTTTTTTATCGATATATAAAATTAATTGATTTTTCTTATTAAACAAATACTATTATATTTGTAGATTGGTACACAAAGTGTATTTTAGATATAATAAAACATATAAAATAAAAACATGAGCAATTCAAACGAAAGCAAATGTCCTTTTCCACACGGGCAAATGAAACAAACGGCAGGTGCAGGCACTTCTAATAAGGATTGGTGGCCAAATAGATTAAATCTTGGAATTCTTCGACAACATTCTAATTTATCTAACCCATTAGACAAAAATTTTAATTATGCTGAAGCATTTAAAAAATTAGATTTAGCTGCACTCAAAAAAGATATTTTTAGTTTAATGACAAAATCACAAGATTGGTGGCCTGCTGATTACGGTCATTATGGTCCTTTATTTATTCGTATGGCATGGCATAGTGCGGGTACATACCGTATTTCTGATGGACGTGGTGGTGCCAGTACTGGCAATCAGCGTTTTGCACCAGTGAATAGCTGGCCAGATAATGGTAATTTAGATAAAGCTCGTTTTTTATTGTGGCCAATTAAACAAAAATATGGTAATAATATTTCTTGGGCAGATTTAATGATTTTAGCAGGAAACTGTGCTTTAGAATCTATGGGTTTTAAAACCTTTGGTTTCGCTGGTGGCAGAGAAGATATTTATGAACCAGAACAAGATATAAATTGGGGAAATGAAGTGGAATGGTTAGGTGATAAACGTTATCAAGGTGATCGTCAGCTAGACAATCCTTTAGGAGCAGTTCAAATGGGTTTAATTTATGTAAATCCTCAAGGTCCAAACGGAACGCCAGATCCTATTGCATCAGGTAGAGATATTCGTGAAACATTTGCACGTATGGCAATGAACGATGAAGAAACTGTTGCTTTAGTGGCTGGTGGACACACTTTTGGAAAAGCACATGGCGCTGCTCGTGACAGCAATGTTGGTAGAGAACCCGAAGCAGAAAGTATTGAAAAAATGGGCATGGGTTGGATAAATCAACATGGTACTGGTAAAGGTGGCGATACCATAACTAGTGGAATTGAAGGTGCTTGGAAACCAAAACCTACCACTTGGGATAATGGCTATTTTGAAACTTTATTTAAATATGAATGGAAATTGAGCAAGAGCCCTGCTGGTGCACACCAATGGACACCGAAAGGCGGTGCTGGTGCTGGTTTGGTTCCAGATGCACACGACGCATCAAAAAGTCACGCACCATTTATGTTGACGACTGATTTAGCATTGAGAATTGATCCTGTTTACGAAAAAATCTCAAGACGTTTCTTAGAAAATCCTGCAGAATTTAATGATGCATTTGCAAGGGCTTGGTTCAAATTAACGCAC
>JANNVS010000175.1:0-2667 GCA_031414515.1 Sphingobacteriales bacterium
GAAAATATTCAACCAAATTTTGATTGGTTGCCAAAAACAAGTTTGGTTTGTTTAGAGAATACATCAAATAAAGGTGGTGGAAGTTGCTATGAATTAGAAGATATAGCAGCCATTAAGAAAGCATGTGATGATCATAATTTAAAATTACATTTAGATGGTGCACGATTATATAATGCAATTGTTGCAAAAAAATATACAACTCAGGAAATTGGTAGTTTATGCAATTCTGTTTCTATATGTTTTTCAAAAGGCTTAGGTGCGCCAGTTGGTTCTGTTTTAATTGGTTCTAAAGAATTTATCCAGAAAGCAAGACGCATAAGAAAAGTATTTGGTGGTGGTATGCGACAAGCTGGTTATTTGGCTGCAGCCTGTTTGTTTGCATTAGAAAATAATGTAGAACGATTAGAAAAGGATCATTTAAACGCAAAAAAAATAGCTGATGTATTATTGAATTTGAATTGGATAAAAGATGTATTGCCTTGCGAAACTAATATTTTAATATTTACAATTGATGAATCTAAAACTTCTGTTGATGCAGTTTTAGATTATTTAAAACAAAATGAAATTTTAGCGGTACAGTTTGGAAAATATAAGATACGACTGGTGTTTCATTTAGATATTAATAAAGAAATGGTCGATAATGCTGCTGTAGTATTTCAAAAATTTCAATTGTAAATTCCTTTATCCAACAGTCATAAAAAAGAATAAAAGATAAAACCACATCACACTTATAAAATGCCAGAAGATTCCAAATAAATGCAATTGAGATTTTGTTACAGGGTCTGTAAAATAGATAACCGAAGTTGCATATTCTTTTAGTGTTTTCCAGCTATTATAAATAAAATAATATAAGAAAGTTAAGCCGCCGATGACGTGCAGTGCGTGCAATCCAGAAATAATATACAAATAGGCTGCAGAATTATTTTGAAAATTATTTCCTGTAGTAAACATTTTATACCAAGCAATAGATTGTCCTATCAAAAACAAAACACCGAAACAAAAAATAAGCATTAAAGATATTTTGAATTGTTTATAATTATCTTCTCTATAATGACCTTGTGCAACAATAATTACAATACTGCTTGCTAACAAGACAAACGTATTTACATAAAATAAAGGAATTACTTTAAAGGAAGATTGATGTAGATTTTCGTGACTTAAAAAATACATAAAAGTCATACTTAAAAACATCAATGACAAGCCGATAATACTTACATATAGTAACCATTTAAAGTTTCTATACTTTTTATTTACTATTTGCTCGTATTTTTTAGTTTTAATTTTATAAAGTAACTTTTCTTCCATACTTGTCTAAACAAGATTTATGTAAAAAGGTTGACATCAATTATTACAAGCTGCGCATATTCCTTCTATTAGTAGATTTGCATTTTCCATTTTGTATTTTTTTGGTAAATGTAATTTCGGAATTTCTAAATTATAAAGGCATTCAATTTTATCACATTTCTTACATTTAAAATGAACGTGATGGTCATCGTGTGTGTGTACATTACCTTCATGGTGACATAAAGCATACTTGGTAGCACCTGAATCATCAGGAATTTTATGTAATAATCCATTCTCTAAAAAAGAAGTGAGTGTCCTATAAATAGTCACTCTGTCAAATTTTTTAGCAAAATGAGTCTCTAAAACAGCATGTGTCAACGCATTTTTATTCGATTGGAAATATGACAAGACCTCTAATCTAATCTGTGTAACCCTTAAATTATGCTGTTTTAATATTTGTTCTATAGTTAACATATTTTAAAAAAATAAGATGCAATAAAGTTGCAAAAAATGTTTATATTTGCAACCTAATAACAAAAATGAAAGTACATAAAAATACACATAAACATAAACATTATTCTGAACAACTCACAGTTTTTTTATCCGTTTTATGCACCATTCATTGTATTTTAACACCAATATTAGTTGTTTTATTACCTGTTGTTGGAGCTTATTTTGAGCAATATCACTGGATAGAATATATTATTATTGCAAGTGTGTTTATTTTGGGAACATCGTCCATTTTACATGGATATAAAGAACATCATCAAAATAAATTACCTGCATATATTTTTTTTGCAGGTTTAATATTACTTTGTACTGCCGCTATTTTACATGGTGTTTTCAATGTTAGTCCAATTTCTACTCATTTAATAAGTGGCATTGGAGGCATTGCGGCTGGCTTTGGTCAGTTGTATAATTTGAAATTAGATAAAATAGATTAATTGTGAATTGCAATTAACAAACTTTACCATACAATTGACATCATTAATTATCTTCCTCTTCAGAAGTATCTTCATGACTAACAAATAAATCAAATAATTCTTTCAATTGATGTGCTTTATCTGCATTTCCATTTTGGTCGTAGCAAGAAAGTTGATTGTAGATTAATGTCTTTATGGTTTCCTGGTTATTGCATGGTGAAAAGAATTTTGCATGTGATTTCACTTTCATTTGTTCTAAGTAGTGTGTAATCTCACTTCTGGAAAATGCTATGCCTTTATTTAATGGGTTTATATAAAACATGACATTTTTTTCCTGATTGTTGGTATCTAATTCTTCTTGATTTAGTGTGATATAAGTAGTTTTATACTCGATCAAAAGTTTCATGTTTTGTAATGCTCTGCCTAGTAATTGCAATCGGCTATAAGAACTATTGTCAAA
>JANNVS010000176.1:0-5647 GCA_031414515.1 Sphingobacteriales bacterium
GAAGAACCAACTACAAAGAAAAATGATATCTTAAGACAGATAGAAAATTTAAAACAACAAATAGATAATTCTAAACAATTATTAGATTTAGAAAAAGAAAAGAATGAGAAAGAAAAATTAGCAGAAAAAGATTATCTAATAATATATCAACCATTAAAAAAAATTGAAGAAATTTTAAATTCTTTATCAATCAATATAGAACAGTATAAAAAATTTATAAGTGTATTAACCGACAGCCTTCAAAACCACGATACAAACTATATATATTCTGATTTAAATTCTTCAAACCTAGATGAGGAAAATAAAGACTTCAAGGGTATCTATGAAAAATCTTTATCCATTGAAGGAAATACAGTATATAAAATTAAACAAGAGAAAAATCTCAAACACGAAAATTATATATATAGGCTCTCTCTGTCACTGTCGTACTTTGATGAAGGATATATTTGCGACTTTGAAACACTAAGAAAGTTAATTCAGATACATTTGAAACTAAAGATAATTAAAATAGAAAATTCTATTTATCTAAATATTTTAACGGAAAAGGTTGTTTGGCTAATCTATAAATTACTATATCGATTAAAAAAGACTGTTGATATTGACATTCACAAAATTTATGATGAATTAATTGAAGACTATGAGCCATATGGCTTGAATGTACTTAACATAGAAAATAACAGCTTTTATAAAAAATTCCATAAAAGCTTAAGTAGGTGTTATCCATTACAAGATACTACTCACTCAAAAAAATATTATAACAAAATAAGAAGTGCTTTATTGTCTGAAAGATGTGACTCTATAGAAGAGATACATTTTATTTGTAAGGTAATAAAAAACGATTCTGATTTTTTAAAAAATATCAATTTAAATTTAAGACAAGCGGAACAGCTGTTTACAAAAAAAATTAAATTATTTGAAAAGAATGCAAATACGACATTGACTACTTTTGATCAATATGCATCCTATTCTGCAAAAAAAATATTAGAGAATTCATTAGTAAAATTAAAATTAAACAATTTTAATTCACTTATTAAAGATTCGACATCTCCAAAAAGAATCATAGAATATATAGAACAGTTTGTTAATCTCATCTCAATTAAAATAACAGATACTAAAGATAAAGATGCTCGTAGAATTAACCCTAGTTTTCAACTTTTTAGGATTTGCACAACTGAATCATTGGTGCTATTTAGTAATCTAAATGATAAAATAGATTCTATTTCTTTTAATGATGATAATAAATATGAATTAATTAATTTGATATCCAGTGTGAGAAAATTGACTGAATTGCTAAACAAATACTCTATACACTATAATTCTTATTTCGAGATAGTTAAGATAAGCAGGTGGATGCCTGTGTTTCAATTTAATGAAGGTGCCTACTTAAAGGCATCAGAATTTGGATCTTATAATGAAGCAAATTCTATTAGTATCGATGATTGTCCCGAACGTATAATATTAGATAGCTCTTATGTCTTACCTTCTAATTATTTAATACTTGAACAAAAGATGGTTAATGATGTAAAGCTTATTACAACTGAAGATTTTTTATTAAGAGGAGCTATATCTATTAAAATTCTAGAAACTTACGATAGTAGGCTAGATGATAAAGTAAAAGAAAGTCAGACAAATGCAATTCAAATAATTGCATTATATGCAAGTATTATAACCTTTGTATTGGGCTCAATATCAGTTGTGCCTAAATTTGACTATTCTTATGTAAATATTTTACTTTTTATGGTGCTTTTTGCATCATGTTTGTGCCTTTTTGTTTTCTTACTGAAATTTATGTTCTCCAAGAAAGAAAAAAGTATATTGATTACGGGAAGAGAATTTATAGTATTTGTATTTTTTGGTATTATTGCTATGGCTTCTGCACTTTGTATTAGAGAATATAGAAAAGAAGAACATGAATATTTTAATACAACAACAACTAAAACTTATACTGTAGATACCATTAATAAATTAAAATCAGATACGATTATAAATATAATTGGCATAAAAAGTAATTATATGCCTAAGTCAGAAGATGAAAAGAAAAAATAATTATTTCTTGCATTTTTAAAGATTCTAATTATTATTATAGAAAATAAAATTTAAAAAACCTTCAACTTTTATTCGTATTTTTCATCATGCGAATTAGTATTTTAATTCTTCTTCAACCATTCTTCAAAAACACTCTTATCAATTCCAATGGTTTTTAAATTGGTGTGAATATGCAACACAGGAATATCTTTATTTTTGGTGCGAACAATTACAGGTCTGTTTAATGGGTTTTTAGGATGGTCATAAACATCATGGCTTGCTTCTGTACGAATATAAACCAAGCCTAACGACTTTAGAAATTTAATAAATTTTTTAGTAGGAATTTGTTTGATGCCCATCAATACGGAATTGCAACTTGTTCATTAATCCAAACAGGACTTTCAAAACCTTTAGTTGCATTCTGTTTTACTAAAGGTGGTGTGTATATTGGTTTTGGTTTTTTTTGTAAACTCCAACCTAAATCTAATAAGCATTTTTCTAAAGTTCCTCTTTCGTGCGTTTCTTTTAAAAAGAGTTGCAATGCTTCGTCGAAAGATCGTTCTGCTTCTTTTTCAGTTTCGCCAAAACTACTCAATTCCAATGCAGGACAGTAAGCAACCATGTAATCGCCTTGCTTGCCAATTAATAATGGTATTTGTAGTTTAATTTTCATCTATGTTTTTTAGTTTTCAATTTTGTAAACTTCAACTAATAACGTTAAAGATAGCAACTATTTAAATGTGAATATAAAATACTTTCTTTAAAAAAACAAAAACAAAAATCTCTGTATAATTCTACCTATTTGTTCGATGATTTTATGAAGATAATGGAATAAAAAATAGTTTTATAACACTAACCACATAAATCATAAAAATAAAAATCAGTTAAATCAATTTTTATCAACTAAATCAGCGATTTTTTTCTCTTTTGTTGCTCATGTAATTCTCTGAACAAGCCACGCGAAATCAACAGTTTCATAATTTCATTTGTGCCTGCGTAAATGCGCGCCACACGGTTGTCTGCATACGCACGTGCGATATAATATTCCCACATGTAGCCGTAGCCACCGTGTAATTGTAAGCACTCATCCACCAATTCAAAATGCATATCACTTGCAGAAAATTTTGCCATAGAAGCAACTTCCGCAGACAATTCACCTTTGTTATACAATTCTACACATCTGTCTAAGAATGTTTGATGTATCTGTAATTTAGTGGCAAGTTCTGCCAGCTTAAATTGTGTGTTTTGAAAATTTGCAATCGGTTGTTTAAAAGCTGTACGTGACGAAACATATTCGATTGTATTTTCCAATGCACCTTCTGCACCACCAGCCGACATTAGCGCAACAGACAATCTTTCTCTACCTAATTTTTGCATCATGTAGATAAAACCTTTGCCAACTTCGCCTAATAAATTCTCTTTCGGAATTTGAACATTATCGAAAAATAATTCGCAAGTATCTTGCGCTTTCATGCCAACTTTTTTAAACGGTTTTCCTTTAGAATAACCTGCACGTGTTGACTCAATTAAAAACAAAGAAATACCATTGTCTTTTCCGTTAATCATCGTGCGTGCAGCAATCACACATAAATCACTCATGTAGCCATTCGTAATAAATGTTTTTTGTCCGGTGATAGCATAATGATCACCGTTATCAATCGCCGTTGTTTTCAAAGCTTGCAAATCGCTGCCACAACTTGGTTCTGTCATACCGATGGCAGAAATCACTTCGCCGCTTACCATTTTCGGCAGCCATTCATGTTTTTGCGCTTCGGTACCGTAATCCATAATGTAGGGTGCTACGATATCAGAATGCAAAAAGAAACCTGGTCCTGTATAACCTGCTTTAGAAATCTCTTCGGTGATTAATGCGCAGAAAGAAAAATCCAAACCTGCGCCACCGTATTCACTCGGCACATCTAAGCACAATAAACCTGCTTCACCAGCTTTTGTCCATACTTCGCGACTCACTTGTCCATCTTCTTCCCATTGCGCGTGGTAAGGCGTAATTTCCTTTTCTATAAACTGCTGACACATCTTCTGCAACATTAAATGCTCTTCCGATGAGTAGATATCTCTTTTTAATTTGATAGCTGAAAACATAGTAAATTTCTTTGTGCAAAAATAACAATAAAATGAGAGAATTGTTATTGAGAAGGTAGAAGATTTGTGATGTTATTATGTGTTAAAAATACACAAAAAAATTATTCGATAATATAAAATTTATGTTTCTGAAATGTAGAAACTTGTGACTTAAAATTTGGTATTACTTTAAGGATTTCTTCTATTTTGCTATTTATACTATCTAGTACGATAATTGTAATAGCATAATTTTCTAAGTTGTGTTGAAATATTAAATTTTTGTCTATTGTTAAGAGAATGTCGAAATTATTTTCAATACATAACGACATAAGTTTGCCATTTTTTATTCCACTCCAGTTCATCTCATAAACGGTAAACACATCAAATTCCTGTAAATGCGTTTTTAGTTTTTTAGTAACGCACTCATCAAGCAATATTTTCATGGAGTATAAATGAAGAGTTTTCAATTAATTTTTCAGACATATCTAATACTTTCAAAACCTGTTCTTTTTTTACACTTTCAAAGTCAGATAAAAAATCTTGAATAGTTTCACCTGTTTCCAAATAATCAAATAAATTTTTTATTGGTACTCTTGTTCCTGCAAAAACAGGCGTGCCACCTAATATTTCTTTATCTATATTTATGAACTTATTCATGTTAGAATTTTAGTAAAAATACACAAAATTTTAGAAAATAGCTCGGATTTGTAACGATTTGAGTTCATATTAAAACAGTTTTTGAAATGCGGTATGAATGGTGAAAATAATACAGAATCCACTACGTAAAAATCTGCTGGAAAAGGAATTACGCTAAAACATACTAATTTTGAATAGATAACAAGTGTTTTTCTCTTTTTTCTATAAATTTACACATGGACTACAAACAACGTTTTTCCGATCGTGTAGAAAACTATATCAAATACAGACCTGGTTATCCTGATGAAATTATTCCAACCTTACAACTGGAAATTGGTTTAACGCCTGATGATATAGTAGCAGATATTGGCAGCGGCACAGGCTTATCTGCCAAATTGTTTTTAGAACACGGAAATACAGTGTATGGCGTAGAACCAAACGAGCCGATGCGCAAAGCAGCAGAAGGTTTGTTGAGTGAATTTGATAATTTCATCAGTATACACGGAAGTTCGGAAGCAACTAATTTAAAAGAAAGTTCTATAGATTTGATTGTGTGCGCGCAGGCATTTCACTGGTTCGACCGACAAAAAACTAAACAGGAATTTCAACGCATTGCAAACAGCGGCGCACATCTGTGTTTAATCTGGAACGACAGAAAAGAAACCGAGCCTTTTCAGCAAGACTACGAAAAACTCATTCAGGAATTTTCCATAGATTATAATGAAATTTCACACCGAAACATTACAGCCGATATTATTGAAGAATTTTACGCACCAAATAAATTCAATAAATTTGTATTGGATTACGAGCAACATTTTGATTTAGAAGGCTTAATTGGCAGAATTATCTCATCTTCTTATATGCCAAATGAAAACCATGATAATTTTCCACAGTTAAAAAATGC
>JANNVS010000177.1:0-3642 GCA_031414515.1 Sphingobacteriales bacterium
ACATTTCAACATAAAAAAGCCACCAAATTTGGTGGCTTTATATCTAAAGACTAAGTACTACTACTTAATACTATTCTTAATGCTGACTTGCTTTCAACGCTTTCACAGCTGCAGTTAATTTTGGTACGATTTCAAATAAATCACCAACTATACCATAATCTGCAGCTTTAAAGAATGGTGCTTCTGGATCTTTGTTAATGACAACGATACATTTACTTTGGTTCACACCAGCTAAATGTTGAATGGCACCAGAAATTCCAATCGCAATATATAAATTTGGACGAATGGCAACGCCAGTTTGTCCAACGTGTTCGTGATGAGGTCTCCAATGTATGTCTGCAACAGGACGAGAACAAGCAGTAGTGGCGCCTAAAGCTTTTGCTAAGTCTTCCACAATTCCCCAATTTTCAGGACCTTTCATGCCGCGACCTGCAGATACTACCAATTCTGCTTCTGGAAGTGGTGCTACATCACCAGATTGTCTAACTACTTCTTTCACTGTTATTCTGCTTGCAGCAGGTGAAATTGAAGATGCTTCAATGCTTGTAGAACCTTCACCTTTTACAACTCCAAAAGAATTTGGTACTTGAGAAACTATTTTAACTGCAGTTTCCACTTTTACATAAGCAAATGCTTTACCTGAAAATGCTGCTTTCTTTACTACAAAATCAGCATCAGGAAGTCCGACAGCACCAGAAACAATTCCCGCTTTTAATCTAGCAGAAACTACAGGAGCAACTGCTTTACCTGTTAATGTCTGTGAGATAACAATAGTATCTGCACTTATTTGAGTTGCCGCTTCTGCAATTGCTTTTGCAAATGAACTTGCATCAAATTTATCAAAGCCTGTATCTTTTGCATGTAATATCTTTTTTACGCCATAAATGCCTACTGCACTTAATGCTGCATCATCTATTGAACCCAATGCAAGCCCTATAGCTTCTTTCCCAATTGTATTTGCATAGTTGGAGGCATAAGATGCAGCTTCAAAACTTGCTTTCTTGATTCTGCCTTCTGCGATTTCTACTAAAAATAAGACTGCCATGTTTATATTTGTTTTGCTTCAGTGTGTAATAATTGGATTAATTCTTCAGGATGCTCTGCCGAGATCATTTTACAAGCAGATTTTGCAGGTGGCAATTCATACTTCACAACAGAAGTTAATGAACTAATGCCTTGCGGTGTCACAACAACTAATGGTTTAGCTTTTGCACCCATAATTCCTTTCATATTTGGAATACGTGCTTCTGCCATTCCTTTTGCACAAGAAATAACAAATGGTATATCTACAGATAGAATTTCTTTTCCACCTTCAATTTCTCTTTCGATATTTGCCGTATTTCCTGTCATATCTAATTTAGATGCATAAGAAATAAAAGGCAGGTCTAACAATTCTGCTAACATACCACCCAAGTTAGAGCCGTTATAGCTGATGGTTTCTTTACCTAACAGAATCAAATCATAACCGCCAGATTTTGCCACAGCAGCTATTTCAGAAGCTACAGCAAAAGAATCTGTTTCACTTGATATATCAATGCGAATCGCATCATCGGCACCAATTGCTAATGCTTTACGAATTACAGTATCGTTTTCTACGCCACCAACGTTTACCACTGTTACATTGCCACCATTTGCTTCTTTCAATTCAAGAGCGCGCACTAATGCATACCATTCATCGTAAGGGTTCAAAATCCACTGTACTTTATCGTTGTTGAACTTCGTATCATTGTCCACAAACGAAATCTTTGTAGTAGTGTCAGGAACTAAACTTATACATACTAGAAATTTCATAACTTTGTTTTATATTTTGAGACGCTAAAATAATTCATTTTAATTAATTCAATGCATGCATACAATTAGAATAGAACGTTTAGAATCGATTATTGTTGATAATCCGAACGATACGTTTGCGTTATTTGCTTTGGCGAAAGAATATGAAAAAGCAGATGATTTGGAGAAAGCTGTACAACTGTTTGAAAAACTGTTAGTTGTAGACTCAACATACCTTGGTGCTTATTACCATTTGGCTAAAGTTTATGAACAATTAGACGAGGTTAAAAAAGCATTAAATATTTATGAAAAAGGAATAACTGTAGCGCTGCAGTTAAATGATCTTCATTCGTTAAGCGAATTGAAGAATGCAAAGATGAATTTAGAAATTGAAATGTAGAAAATAATGCAACAAAAAATTCAAACATGTATACAAGAACGCAACCTCTTCAATAGCGGCTCGCCAATATTGGTTGCCTGCAGCGGTGGCGTTGATTCTATGGTATTGATAGATGTATTATTGAAACTAAATTACAAGATTGCCATTGCACATTGTAATTTTCAGTTGCGTGGAAAAGAAAGTGATGAAGACGACCAATTCATTCATCAATTCGCTTCACATAATAATATTCCGTTTCATGTTATAAAATTTGATACAAAAGCATACAAACAAAGCAATGATGTTTCTACGCAAATGGCTGCACGTGCATTACGTTACAGTTGGTTCGAGCAAATAAGAAAGGAAAATAATTATCATTGTATTGCAACGGCACATCATTTAGATGACCAATTAGAAACTATTTTATTAAATATTACAAAAGGAACCGGCATCAAAGGCTTAACAGGAATGTCATCTAAGTACGGTTTTATTGTTCGACCATTTTTAGAAATATCTAAACAAGAAATTTCAGATTATGCAAAAGAAAATAAGATTGCATTTCGTGAAGATTCAAGTAATGCATCAGATGATTATCAACGCAATTTAATTCGCCATCATGTTGTACCACAACTGCAAAAAATAAATCCATCATTACATACAACAATAATAGATTTTATTGATAGAATGAGTGATTATGAAATGTTGTCGGATGAACAAATTGAAGTTACCAAAAAGAAATGTTATTCTGAAAAGAATGGCATTGTTGAAATAAAATTAGGTTTTATAAAAGTACATAAAGCTGGACAAACCATCTTATTTCATTTACTGAAAGAATTTGGTTTTAATTCAGATAATGTAAATCAACTTTTCCAAAGTTTTAAAACTTTGGAAAAGTTACAAAGTGGCAAACAATTCTTCTCAGAAACACATCGCATAGTAATAGATAGGAAGAGTTTATTTGTTGTGCCGAAAAATATAGAAAAAGAAAATTATTTAGCATTCGATAAAATTCCAAATCAAATCATTTTCAATAATTATAAAATACAATGTTCGTTAGTTCCAATTCAGGAATTAAATATCAAACCATCAAATCGCTATGCTTATTTTGATGCAGATAAGATAGAATTTCCACTGATGGTTCGTTACTATAAAGAAGGTGATTATTTTTATCCATTTGGAATGAGCAAACCTAAAACACTAGGAAAAGTTGGCAAGAAAAAATTAACTAAATATTTTAAAGACGAAAAATTCTCTTTGATAGAAAAAGAAAATTCAGCCGTTTTATTTTCTGGCGAAATACTTATTTGGTTAATTAACCATCGAATTGATGACAGATTTAAAGTCACAGTAAAAACAAAAAATGTTTTTAAATTAGTATTGGTTGATGAAAATGTCTAAAGCATGATTTATGAGATTGATTTAATTTTCATGATTTTTCTCTTTGTGAACTTTGTGTATTCCGAAACTTCGGAACTTTGTGTTCTTTGTGGTTA
>JANNVS010000178.1:0-7083 GCA_031414515.1 Sphingobacteriales bacterium
TTCGCATAGCTGATACTTTCTTTTGATAAATCTAACCCAACTACATCAAATCCTTTTTCTGCTAAATAATAAGCATGCCTTCCTTTACCACATGCCAAATCTAAAATGCTTCCGTAATCAATTTGTAAATGTTTAATTACATTATCAATAAACAGATTGGCTTCATCCTGATTTCTGTTTTTGTATAACACATGATACAAAGGCGAATCAAACCAAAGCTCAAACCATTGTTTTTTTTGTTCTGACATATACACTGCAAAATACGAGAAAGTTGACAGTTTACAAGATATAGTTGACAAAAAAATAATTGAAAGTTGATAAAAAATATTGTCAACTAAATAAAATGTAAACTGTCAACTATGCGTTAGCATCCACATTCTTAATATACTTTCTCCAGATTCCACTGCTCCAGTAAGCAGTAGTAAATGTAAGTAAAGATAGCCAGTAAACGACCTCGCAACCCCAAGCAATATAAAGTGGACTTTGTTTTATCTGCACAAAATAATAGCAATAAAGCACATAAAATAAACAACAAAAAACTTCCACTATTGTGGGTACAAAAGTGGCACCAGTTCCTGTAATTCCAAAATTCATAATCATAGCTGATGAGAAAAAAATTAACGCAATCATTAACGTATAAAATGGTGCAATACAATCTTGTATAAGTTGTGTGTCATCTGTAAATATGCCTAAAATCTGATGTGGAAATAAAACGATAATTAAATTGATACTTAATGAAATACCAACCGAAACCACTAATACCTTTTTTAAAACAGGAATAACATCATCAATTCTTCCTTGGCCAATTATATTACTAATTACTGTGTTGCTGGTGCTTGCCAAACTCCAAACTGGAATACCGATGAATACAAACAAACTTTTTAAAATTCCAGAAACAGCTAATTCATGTTCACCGATTTTCTCGACAGATAAAAAGAAATACCACCACGATCCAATGCCAATTAAATTTTGAAGTACGATTGGAGTTGACAATTTTATTATCGACCAGATTTGCTTTAATGAAATAAATTGAAATGTAAATGCATTGTATTTTTTTGGCTCTTTATTGTATATAAAATGAAACAGATAAACTAAAAATAAAACGGTATCTGCAATAGCTGTTGCAATACCAGCACCTTTAATTCCTAATGCAGGAAAACCTAAATTACCAAATATAAATAGGTAACCACAAATAATATTGGTGATTGCCATGCATACCGTTGCAATCGTTATTATTTTTGTCTTACTAATGCCTGTATAAAACCCATTGAAGCAAAAGCCTAATACTACAGGTATTACAGCATAATTCATCATATAGATATAGCTCATTGCTGCATCTTGTATAGCGGTTGATTTTACTACAAATGCTAAAATATATTTTGTTGCAAATCCGAAAAACAACATCAAAAAAACTGATAAAATAAGTGCTAACACAATTAAATGATCAAATGCAATTCCGATTTTTTCAGGTTTGTTTTCTCCACTATGTCGAGCAATAATTACCTGACAACCGCGAGCTAAACCACCTGCAATAAATACAAAAACGAAATAATAAATACCAGCTAACGTAATTGCTTCTAATGCAACTTTTGAAGAATGACCCAAAAAAGCCGTATCAATTAATTGATTGATAGAATGCGCCAAGCTTCCTAAAATAATAGGATAGGAGATTTGCCAGATTTCTTTGTATGTACCTTTAAGTTGCATGATTTAGTCGTGAGTCATAAGTAGTAAGTTTTTTTTGTCTTAAATCTCACTTCTAATATCTCAAATTTTTCACGTTAATGATTCGCTCCAGCCTTGCCATTGGTCGCCCCAAAGTCGGTTGCCTGCGTCAACGTATAAAGTTTCGCCGCTTATATAGGATGCCATTGGTGATGATAAAAATAAAACTGGATAAGCTACTTCGTCTGTAGTACCCATTCTGTTGTTTGGAATACCTTTTTCTATACCTTTTAAAATTGCTGGTGGATAAGTATCCATTCCTGATGACTGAATAATTCCTGGAGCAATGGCATTAACACGAATATTAAACCGAACCCATTCTATCGCTAAAGTTTTTGTCATATTGTCAACGCCTGCACGCGCTGCGCCAGTGTGCACCATACCAGGAAAACCACGATAAATATTTGCAATAATATTGACGATATTTCCATCTTTTTGTGGAATAAAAAATGTTTTCGCCATGATTTGTGTTACATAAAAAGTACCGATTAAATTATTTGTAATGACGGCACGAAAACCATTATACGAAATATTTTCTGCTGCTGATGGAAATTGCCCACCTGCATTATTTACTAAAATATCCAATCTGCCAGCTTCTTCTTTTATTTGTTTTGCTAAGTTTTCAATTTGCACTGTTTCGCGAATATCAGCAATTGCACTACGCACATCACCAAATTCTTTTAATTCTATAATTGCTTTTTCAATTTTTTCTACATTGCGCGAAGCGATATAAACTACAGCACCTAATTCTAAATAATGTTTTGCAATAGTATAACCAATACCACTGCCACCACCAGTTACTAAAACAATCTTGTCTTTAAATAAATCTTTTTGAAACATAAATATGATTAACGATTAACAATGAACGATTTTATAATTATTAAAAATCAATAATTATAAAATTATTTCAGCAAAAATAAACAAATAATTTTACCAAACGAGCGTTTGATAAAATTATTAGGATTATCTTTTATATTCTATAACCTAAAGAGAAATAAAAGGTCGGTTTTCTGTAATTTGATGCTTTTGATATATTAAATTGTACAGGACCAACTGGTGTTTTATACGCAATTGTAATTCCTTCGCTGTGTGCAAATAATAATCTATTATTTTTTAAATCGCTGATAGCACCTTTATTTCCATAAACATTTAGATTGCCATCATCACCAGTAAAAATGGAAATTTTTGGAATAAAAAATAGATTTTTAATGGCTTCGTATTGTAAAGAAACAGCTGCCGTTAAGAAATTAAAGTTCTGTACATACAATTCACGATTTCCCCAAAATGGAACCAGCGAAGTAGTTCTTTCGCGTTCACGTTGTTCTTCACCGCCAATATAAAATGCATCAGCTTGCTGGTTGGCAAAATCTTTTTTTGACGGTTGAAATAAAAATATCATTCCAACATCAATTCTTGCATCTAATGAAACTTTTTTATGCAAACGAAAAACATGTTCATACATTCCATACAATTTAAAATACGGATTGAAGTTGTGTCTTATTGTTGTATCATTTACTGCAATGGTTGCGTTATAGAATGAATCTACTTTTATAGATTCTGTATGTATGCTTGTTGTTGTTTTTCCTGCAAATATTAATTCACTTTGCAAAAGCGAGTTGATACCTTTTGTAGGAAATACTTGTCGGTTGAAAGAGTTGTACGCATATTTTAAAATAATACTTGTATTCAAATATGGCTGTTTTGTTAATGCAAAGAAATTACGCAATTCAGGTTGTTCAGCTATCTTTGTCATTGGTTTTAAATTTCCATATTTGAATTGAATTCCACTACTAAGTGCTGAGTTTGGATTTATGGTATAATTCATTAAAATATCTGATTGAAGAAACAACGTTTTATAAGTACCTAATGATTGTCTTTCATAAAATGCATTTTGTTTCACACGTTCAAAAAAATGATTAGTGCTGAAATAAAATCCTTTATTTCCTGTATACACCTGATAGCCTAAACGAACTTTCGGATTGTCAGAAATATCAACAGTAGCTATTAATCTCGATGCATTGAATAATACATTTCTTGCTGTCATGTTTGCAATAATTCCTGCAGACATTTCATTGTCGTAATGCAATCCAAGTTTGTATGTGTATTTTTTTGTTTTTTCTGTTTTGATAATTAAATTATGTGTGTTGTCTTTGTTTTCTACATAATATAAAACTTTATCAAAATAACGAGTGCCATAAATTTCATCTACTGTCTTATTAATTTCTGTTTTTGAAATATTATCATAGTCTTTCAAACGAATTTTATTTCTAACAATAGTTTCTAGTTTTGATTTATCTAAAGTAAGCTTTACATCTTGCATGTATAAGCTATCCGTTTTATTCAATTTCGTTGTATCCATTTCAACAACATTATATTGTTTCTGACTTTCTGCTAGTTGCTTCAAAGGTTCTATAAACTGATGTGCTACTTGTTCACCTAATGCTAAAATTTCTTTTGCTTTTCCAAAATCCATCGTACCTATTTTTGCATCTTTCAATACATCGTTATAATCAATTAAAATATCGCATAGTTTTTTTTGTTTCTCATAATCAGCAGCAATGCTAAAACTGGTGGTTTGTTCCAGCATATTCATCATTGTTTTTAATTCTTTCTTTGATAATAAAGTACCACTGGTATTTGCTCCAATTACAAAATCGGCACCCATTTGTTTTACATATTCTACTGGAAAATTCTTGAATAAACCACCATCTACTAATAGCATTTTTCCTGTGTCAATCGGACTGAATGCAGTTGGTATAGACATGCTTGTTCGCAATGCTAAAGCAAGACTGCCTTTATCTAAAACTATAGGTTTGCCAGTAACAATATCTACAGCAAGGCACTTAAACGGAATTGGAAATTTATCAAAGTTGCTGATGTGATGCACTCGAAAAGTTAAATCATTTAGAAATGTCATTATGTTTTGACCATTGATAACAGCAATTGGTAAATCAGGCGCAAGCGTATTTGTATTTAATTCTATCATGTATCTGCCATACTCATTTTTTTCTTCCATGCTGATTTTATTCAGCGGCACATTATTCGATAGATATTTACTCCAATTTGTATTTCTTGCTAATGAATCCAATTCGTTTCCTTTGTATCCAATCGCATACAAACCACCAACAATACTACCCATGCTTGTGCCTGTGATATAGTCAATTTTAATTTCCAGTGAATCTATCATTTTTAATAAGCCAACATATATTAAACCTTTTGCACCACCACCACTCAATGTTAATCCAATTTTTGGTCTGGATACATTTGGCAATAGATTTCTTTCCGCTTCAATAGATGTGTAAAATAAAAGAGACAGGATAGCTAAGAAAAATAATTTTTTCATAAAATAAGTTCAAGTATTAAAGGTAGCTAATCAAGTAAAGACGCATGTTCAACTAATAACACTATACCATGATGTTATTGAATTATCAGTTTATAGTTGAATAAATAAACTTATTGTGAAATTGCATTTTTATTACCTTTTACACTAATAATCAATACGCCAACTAAAACTAAAACTGTGCCAAATAAATGCAATATGGTAAATCTTTCATGTAAAATATAGTACGATAAAAATATTGTGGCAATAGGTCCGATACTTGCAACGATTGCCATATTAGAAGAACCAATTAGCTGAATTCCTTTTGACATTAAAAATGATGGCAATACTGTGCTTACAATAGCAATCGTAAATCCGATAATATATACTTGTTTCGGAAAATCAAATATATCAAAGCCATATACAACAATATAATGCAATAAAACAGCCAAACAAGAAATGATCATCGAAATACAGGTAAAACGAATAGTACCAATGCTTTTAATCAAACCATCGCTTCTTACTAAATACAATGCATAGGTTAAAGAACTCAGCAAAACAAAAATTGTTCCTTTCGTTAAGTTTGATGAGATATACGCAGCTTTATCCGAATAAAAGGCTAGTAAAATTCCAGTATAACAAACTACTACGGCAATAATTTGCACTGCGCTAATTTTTCGATTAAAAAATATTTTCGCCATTATTAATACGAAAGTAGGATAGGTGAAAATAATATTTCTTTCGAGTGATGCGCTCACATATTGCAATCCTAAAAAATCGAAAAGTGCGGCTAAATAATAACCAATTAAACCAAGTGTAATAACATTCAACCAATCGTTTTTTTCAATCGGCGCAGGTTTCATTTTGTATTCATTCAATAAAATTACAACATAAAATGGCAACGCAAACAACATGCGCAACATCAGTATTTGCAAGCCATCTACGCCATATTGAAATGCTAACTTAGCAAGTATTCCTTTAGTTGAAAAGCATACGGCTCCTAAAAAAACGAATAGTATTCCTTTATAAAATCTTGTTTGCATACTATTAAAAAAGGCAGTCCGTAAAGACTGCCTGATTGTTTTATTTAAATATAATTTATTTCATCATGAAAGAAGATTGCCCAATTAAATATCCTTTTTCATAAATCTCAACAGAATATTTACCCGCAGCAAAGTTGAAAGTTTGTGCCCAATATGAACATACTGTTTTAGTTTCATTTTGGTAATCAGGATTAATATTATAGGTAAATGGAATATCATTTCCTGTTGTTTCTTCCTTAAATGTACCGCTGCCTAAAGATGACAGCTGGATAGTTGTACCATCAGGTGAAATTATTCTAACTGCTACTTCTGTTTGACCACTTGGAGCTATCTTGTTTTGTATTAAATCAAAACAAATTCTTAATTTTTCAGCATCTTTTGCTTTTTTTACCTCATCTTCTTTTCCTTTTTTAGTCATTCGAATTGGTGTAGCTTGGATATTTGCTGTACTTAAAATGGATGCTTTATCAATTCTAGATTTCATCTTTTGATTTTCTTCGTCTACTTGCTGTTTTCTTTGAAGAGTATTCGATAATTCGCCCGAAATGCTGTCACGTTCTTGAAACAATGCTTTATTTGCAGAAAATAAGGAATCAATAGTAGTTTGTAACCGCGTTTTATCACTTTCCATTTGTGATATCAATAGTTGTGCTTCAGACAACAATTTTGATTTAGAAGCATCACCAGATTTCAAAGTGGAAAGTTGAGATAATAATGCATCAATTTTCGCTTTTTTAGCAGTTAATTCCTGTTCTTTTACAGTTAGTAAGCTATCCAATCCAGCATTTTCAGCACGATAACTTTCAATTTCCTGTAAAGATTCAGTGTACTTTTTGTCTAATTCCGCCTTCAAAGATTCAACATCATCTCGTTGCTTCTCTGTTACGACAATAGTTTCTTTAGATTTTTTCAGTCTTACATTTGTGTAGACTAAACCACCAATAAGCAAGGCAATTAATACGATATACATCGCATGTAACTTACTGTTAGAGTTAG
>JANNVS010000179.1:0-2306 GCA_031414515.1 Sphingobacteriales bacterium
TTTCGTTGGGAAAGACATTATACACGTTGCCGTTTGGAAAAAGAACGACGAACGAACTACCTATAACGCAGTATACATTGATGGAAAATCAGGAACTAGTTATGCAAAACGTTTTAACGTAACATCTATCACACGCGATAAAGAATATGCGATTTCACAAGGCAATCCTAAATCTAAAGTATTGTATTTTTCTGTAAATCCAAATGGTGAAGCGGAAAGTTGTACTGTTATTTTGTCTCCGAATTGCACCGCACGTAACAAAGTATTTGAATTTGATTTTTTTACGTTAGATATTAAAGGAAGAGGTTCTGTTGGAAATATTGTAACGAAATACCCAGTAAAGAAGATAGAACAAAAAACCAAAGGAAGAACAACACTTGGTGGCGTGGAAATTTGGTTAGATGATACCGTTGGTCGTTTAAATATTGATAAACGCGGTCGCTATTTAGGTTCGTTCCAGAATGAAGATAAGATTTTAGTGGTATTGAAATCTGGTGAATACTATTTAACTAATTTTGATTTGACAAATCGTTATGCTATGAACGAAGTAGTAGCAGTAGATAAATTATATCCAACAACTACCGTTTCTGCTATACATTATTCTGATGCTAAAAAATGCAATTATGTAAAACGTTTTCAGATTGATACGATTTCTATCGACACAAAAAATAATTTTATTTCAGATGAAAATAATGCGAAGTTAGTTTTTGCAACATTGTTCTCCAATCCAACGGTTGAATATAAAGTAGATTTAGGCAAAGGAAAAGTTAGTGAACCTGAAACTTTAAACTTAACAGAATTTATAGAAATAAAAGGCTGGAAAGCAATTGGAAATAAACTGACAGGTGGCACCATAAAAGAAATAAAATTAGTAGAAGCACCGCACGATGAAGACGATGAACAATTAGCAAATTTTGATGTTGATTTTGAAATCACAAATTTAAAAGATAAACAAGAACCTGAACAAGGTGAGTTATTTTAAAAAAAAATTATCAATTAGCTATTTTTCAAATTAAACAATGGATTCACTTACACATATAGTAATTGGTGGCGCAATCGGCGAACTCACCTTAGGGAAAAAACTCGGCAACAAAGCTATTTTTGTTGGTGCTATTGCCAATACTATTCCTGATTTAGATGTATTTACTACACAATTTGCAAGTTCACCAGAAATGGCGTTGCATATGCATCGCGGTTACACGCACGCATTTTTTACTCATCCATTTATGGCTTTGCCGTTTGCATATCTTACGTATCATATTTTCAAAAAAGAAATTTCACTTTTGAAATGGTTTTTATTTTATGTATTCAGTTTTATTATACATGTTTTATTAGATGGTTGTACCACCTATGGAACGCAGATGTTATTGCCATTCACCAATAAATTAATTAGTTGGAATAATTTATCAGTAGTTGATCCGTTGTTTACGATTCCTGTTTTGTTATTCTTTATTGCTGTCTGGTTCTTCAAAAAAGAAAATAATTTTAGACGAAAAATTGCTGCTATTAGTTTAGTATTGAGTATGATTTATTTAGGAACTTCTACAATGAATAAATTTAATTCAATAAAAGTATTTAAAGAAAATTTACAACAGCAAAATATTCAATACACACAGTTTTCTACTACTCCAACTATGTTTACATCGTGGTTATGGAATTTAATTGCTTATAATGATAGTACAATGTATTTAGGTGAATATTCTATTTTTCAAAAAACAAAAAAGGTAGATTTTATTGAGATAAAACGCAATGTAGATTTATTGAAACCAATAAAAGAATCAAAAGCAGTACAAACAGCCATTTGGTTTAGTCAAGGGAATTATTTTGTAGAAAAAGGACAAGCAGACACCTTGAATTTTTATATTTCAAAATGGGGTCGTGGCGATTTAAGAAGCACAGACACAAAAAGTATGTTTCCATTTTATACTAAAATATATAAAGATGAAACAGGCACAACTTTTAAAACCATAGAACCAGTTTTTTCAAAAGCAGATTTTCTATTGTATTTTTCGATGATAAAGAAACGAATCTTTTCAAAATTGATTTAGTATAATCGTTTCGCAAATACTGGATTTTTTAAATCTATCCAAAATATTTTCAACGTCTCATTTTTCTCAATTTGTCCATTTTTATTGGAATCATTTTTTGCAAAAATATATAAAACATCATTTTTAATATCGTATTGAGAACGCAAAGCAGAAAAATGGATTGGTAATAATGAAATGATGCTGTCACTTTCTAAATTAAAATAGTAAAATTTTCTTAAATCTTTTTTGTTGATGAGTTTATCTTTGTTCGTATCTTCA
>JANNVS010000180.1:0-10252 GCA_031414515.1 Sphingobacteriales bacterium
TGTTCCAAGTACCTGTTCCGGATGTTAATTTAGTATTTTTCAGGGTAGTGCCTAATACATCTATATTGCCTAAAAAAACCGGTGTTACAGTTCCGGTAGTTATATTGAATTCAATAGTTCCACCACCTAATAGTTTGCTAACTGCATTCAACTTTCCATCTGTTGCATCAGCGCCATTGGTAATAACCAGTGTGTCATTATAAACTACTGTTGCTGTTGGATCTCCAATTATGCCGCGAATAAAAGTACTATCCGCTAAATAATGTTTTCCGTAATAAGTTCCTGGGTATCCGGTTTCATCGTATGTTTCCACAGCAGGTTTACTACAACCAGAAAAAAGAATTGCCGAAAATAGAGATGCATAAGCAAATGTTAAAAAAAGCGTATGTTTTTTCATTTTTATTATTTAGTTTAATGAAGATGCAAATATATTGCCAATAAATTAGAAACTAAAGCATTTTTCTGTATTTAACTCCGATTTAATGCATTATATTAAACTATGATTAGTTCAATTTTGTTGTTTATTTTATCTGTGTGTATTGAGAAAAATGAGTAATTTAGTAGTACAATATAGCATATGAAAACAATTGACGAATGGTTAATTCTTTATGGCCGTGACCATCAAAATCCTACAAATAAATTAATTCATTGGATTTGTGTGCCAGTTATTTTATTTACTGTATTTGGGTTGCTGATGTCGGTTCCATTTCCATTTATTGCAAATGGCTGGATAAATGCAGCAACCATTGTGTATTTTGTCGCTTTGGTATTCTATTTTCGACTGTCTTTTCCCATATTTGCTGGAATGACAGTAATCGGATTTTTTATGATTATCGCCAACCGTTTTTTAGCAATTAATATATTACCACATATAGGACTTAACTTATGGCAATTTTCAGCAATCGTTTTTATATTAGCGTGGATCTTGCAATTTATAGGGCATAAAATTGAAGGTCAAAAACCCTCTTTTTTAGAAGATATGCAATTTTTATTAATTGGTCCTATATGGTTATTGCATTTTTTATACAAAAAAGTAGGTATTCCATACAAATAATTATACTTTAGTAACTCATAAATTTAAACATATGACAGTAAATATTGAAAGTCAGGTTTATGCAACATTTGATGCTGCATCTTTGGTAAATAAACAACGTCAGTTTTTCAATTCAGGAAAGACAAAAGATGTAGAATTCAGGATTCTGCAATTAAAAAAATTACGACAGCTGATTGTCGATAACGAGCAAGCTGTAATGGATGCTTTAAAGAAAGATTTGAACAAATCTCCAATGGAAGCATATGGTACAGAAATCGGTTTTTTGATTGCAGATATCGACCATACTTTAAAAGATATTCGTTCTTTATCCAAACCAAGAAAAGTAAAAACACCATTGTTTCATCAGTTAGGAAGTTCATGGATACAAGCAGAACCGTATGGCGTTACCTATATTGTTGCACCGTGGAATTATCCATTTCAATTAGCACTATCTCCAGTAATCGGAGCCATGTCAGCTGGAAATACCTGTATTATCAGACCATCAAGAATGTCGGAAAACACGGCAAAGCTTATGGAGAAAATGATTAATGAAAATTTTGATGAAAACTATTTAAAAGTAGTTCTTTCCAATATTGAACAAAGCAATGCATTATTAGAACAAAAATTTGATTATATCTTTTTTACTGGAAGTCCTGATGTAGGTCGTCAGATATATCAGGCAGCCGCAAAACATTTAACGCCAGTTACTTTAGAATTAGGTGGAAAAAGTCCATGTTTTGTAGATGAAACATTTAATACCAATTGGGGAATTAAACGTTTGGTTTGGGGAAAATTTACCAATACTGGACAAACCTGTGTAGCACCAGATTATGTGCTGGTAGATAAGAAAGTAAAAGAAAAATTCGTTGCACAGTTTAAGAAAACAGTTCAGGAATTTTATGGTGAAAATCCACAGAAAAGTCAGGATTTGGGAAGAATCATCAATGAAAAACATTTCTTGCGTTTGAGCAAATTATTGCAAGATGGCAATATTTTAATGGGTGGACAAACAGATATTCAGGATTTGTATATTGCTCCAACATTGTTGGATAATGTTTCACCAGATTCACCGGTGATGCAAGGTGAAATTTTCGGACCTATTCTGCCAATTATAGAATATGATAAATTGGATGATGCCATTGCATTTGTAAACTCAAGAAATAAACCACTTGCATTATATATTTTCTCTGATGATAAAATGTATCAAGAGCGAGTTTTGAATGAAACCTCTTCTGGGAATGCTTCTATTAATGAGTGTTTGATGCATGTAGGCAATTTTGAATTACCATTTGGTGGTGTTGGAGAAAGTGGAATTGGAGCGTATCATGGTAAATTAAGTTTTGATACTTTTAGTCATTTGAAAGGCATACTTAAAAAATCAACTTTAACAGATTTGAAACAACGATATCCGCCATATACTGTAAGCGGAACTAATTTTGTTAAAAAATTAATGGGTTGGTTGATGTAGAATTTCTCACATAATGTATAAGTAAAAATCCTGAGTTCTTCTCAGGATTTTTTTATGTTACTTATAAAATCAATTAATACTCAACTGACTTATACCAACAGTTTTTCCATTTTTTATTAAATGAAGCTGGTAAATTCCTTTTAAAAAGTAATTAGGAAAAGAAAATGTATGTTCTTTTCCAACAAATAATTCTTGACGAATTATTGTCTGTCCCAAAATATTTGTGATTTCAATAAAAGCAGTTTCGGTTTGTTTCACATCGGCATTTAAAATAAAATTTCCTTTACTTGGATTTGGATATACAGAAAGTTTTGGTGTAATTATTTGGTTTCTGACAGCTGTAGTAATGCCTGTGCATGCCTGAGATTGCAGCAATTGATTGCGGCTGGAATTAAAAATAGTTGTTCGTACACGGTCTTTTTGTCCTTGAGTAAACAAACCTCTTCCACTGCAATAGCTCATTGTATTTTTAAACGAAAACATACTATCTGCACTATTGTTACAAGTTGTGTTGGCACAATCTGTTTTTTTATGTGGCGGTGTATCGCAAATAAAATCACCTTGTAAAAAACATAAATCATTTGAAGGACAACCATTTTCAGATCCTTGAAATGTATGCAACAAGCCCATGCCATGTCCTAATTCGTGCGCCAGTGTAGACGAAGAATATCTGATTGAATTAGTTGTGATTACTGTTCCGTCTGTAGAATATTCACCACTTGGAAATGGAAAGGAAGCATAGCCACCCCAACCACCGGCAATTTTATTAACCACCCAGATATTATAGACATAACTATGTCGCCAGTTGCTCAGGTTTTTTGTGACAATTTCATCAGCACCAACTATTCCATTTAATAAGGCATCAATATAACCCATTCCTATTTCACTATAAAATGGTATTCCACTTGCATCTATTCTTACAATACCATTACTCGGATTTCCATTCGGGTCAAATTGAGCCAAGCAAAACTGAACTTCCATATCCACACCATCTGTAGTGTTTATTTTCCGCCATCGCTCGTTTGCGCCTTGCACGGCATCAATAATTTGCTGGTCAGAAATATTTGTACCTGTACCAACTGGTTCGCCTAGATGCAACACATGTACTGCAAGTGGAATTTCTAAGATAGTACCATTGATGCGCTGGTTCACAGAATTAGTAGCTTTTTGAATCGCTATTAATTGGGTAATAAAATTAGTGTCTTGTAATTGTTCTGTTTGAAAGATTTCATTGGCGCATGGCAAATCTTCTTGCGCAATAGATGTTGCAGTATGATAAAGAAATAATGCAGTTAAAAACAGATGTAAATAAATTCTGAATGAATTCGATATAGTTTTAATTGTACACATATGAATAAAGCTTCTGAAAGATAGTAATCTTCTATTACAAAACATCTACAACCCAGTCAAATCTATCATCAATAGTACATTTTTGAATGCCTTCTAATTCTTTTTTTATTTGTTGAGCGATAATAAATTTTTGCTCATCCAATAAATAGTCTTTGCCTTTATATCCAAAACGATTTACTACGTTTACAACTGCAGCGGTACCAGTACCAAACATTTCAGTTAGTTTACCACTTTCGTGTTCCGCAACAATTTCATCAATTGAGATCGGTCGTTCTTCTACAGAATAACCAAAATCTTTTGCAATTTTTATGACGCTATCTCTAGTGATACCTTCTAAGATAGTGCCATCCGTTTCAGGGGTAATTAATTTTCCATCAATCACAAAAAAAATATTCATCGTACCAACTTCGTTAGCATACTTTTTATGTTCACCATCCAACCACAATACATCTTTATAACCCATTTTTGTAGCCAGTTCTCTTGGGTATAAAGTGCCTGCATAGTTGCCTGCTGCTTTTGCATCACCATAACCACCTTTAGTAGAGCGCACAAAAGTATCATACACTAATACAGAAATTGGTTCGCCGTAGTAAGGTCCAGTTGGTCCAATAATAATACAAAACAAATATCTATCAGATGTTCTCACACCAATAAAAGGTTCAGTGCCAATAATAAAAGGTCTGATATATAAAGAACTACCTGCTTGTTTTGGAATAAAATCTTTATCCAATTCTACTAATTTTTTAATGCCTTCCATAAATAATTCCTTTGGAACCTCTGGCATTGACATTCGAATTGCTGATTTATTTAATCGTTCCCAGTTTTTTTCTGGTCTGAATAATACGATACCACTTTCATCATTTTTATAATATGCTTTCATGCCTTCAAACACTGCTTGTCCATAATGAAATACATTACATGCTGGACTAACTGAAATATTTTGGTAAGGCTGAATTTTTGCAGTTTGCCATTTGCCATCATAATATTCGCATATCATCATGTGGTCTGAGAAAGTTTTACCAAAAGGAAGATTATCAAAGTCAATTTTTGACAATTTACTTTCCGTTATTTTTTCGATTTCTATTTTTGGTAATGTTTCCAATTCCATAACTTCTGCTGACATACGCAAATATTTTATTCAAAGTTACGAAAAAAGGTAGTTACTTTTAGCTTCATTTATAAAGTTTAGATTAAGTTGTCATATGGATTCATTTTTCATTCTAAATTCGTCAGGAAAGATTTCTACCGCAGAAAATTATGCAGGATTTGTAATTTTTTACAAGAAAAGTAAAGATGTAGAAATTGCTGAAATTCAAATAAACTTATATTTAAAATTAATTGAAAATGCACTTAAATTAAAGATGGAAAATTTCTTATTTATAGATGTTAATGAGCATAAAGAACGTTTTTCATCTTTAAGAAAATCTATATCAATTCAGAAGTGTTTCTTATTTGGAGTAGAGGAAAGTGAAATTGGAATAAATTTTAAAATTCCTATGTATCAATTAACCCAGTTTTCTGAGATTGAATTTTTAAAAGTAGATACACCTGAGTTGTTAGAACAAAATAAGAATATGAAAAATAAATTATGGGTTCAATTGCAAATTTCCTTTAAACTCAACTAATGTCAGTACTCGTTTTTGCTACAAATAACTCAAATAAAATTAAAGAAATAGAGATATTATTGCCGTCTACTTTTCATATTAAAAAATTAGTTGAAATTGATTGTACCGAAGAATTACCAGAAACGCATTTTACAATTGAAGAAAATTCTAGTGAGAAAGCAGCATATGTTTTTGATACATATCACGTAAATTGTTTTTCAGAAGATTCAGGTCTGGAAGTGGAGGCACTTAATGGTGAACCAGGTGTGAATAGTGCGCATTATGCTGGCGATAGAGATGCCAATAAAAATATGGACAAACTCTTGCAAAATTTGAATGGAACTAAAAATAGAAATGCACAATTTAAGACGGTAATCACTTTAATTTTAAATGGGAAACAATTCCAGTTTGTAGGAATACTAAAAGGAAAAATAGGAAAAGAGAAAAAAGGTTTATATGGCTTTGGTTATGATCCAATTTTTGTGTTGGAAGATGGAAGAACATTGGCAGAATTGATGCTTGATGAAAAATCACAAATTAGTCATCGTGGAATTGCTACGAAGAAACTGATCACTTTTTTGAATGATTTAAAGTAACAAACTGCTATTTCCTTTCAATAAAACTAAATCCAATTTGTTCATCGCGAAGCTTGCTTTCCAGCATTGATGATTTATCCTGTTCAACAGAAATAACAAATGAAGATTGATTGTCTAATTCTTGATTAATAAGGCTTGCTTTTTGGTTATTAATGATTTGATATATCTTGTTTATGGTTTCGTAAGTGCATTTTAATTCGTAATAATCTAAAATCTTTTGCTCAGTAATTATTGTCGCCTCTAATGTTTGCTTTGCACATTCTTTATACGCATCAATCAAACCAGAAACACCAAGTTTGGTGCCACCAAAATATCGAACAATAACGATTACACAATTGGTAATGCCAAATGAATCTATTTGACCTAAAATTTGTTTCCCTGCTGTACCATTGGGTTCGCCGTCATCATTAATACGGTGGTTGTTTTTATCTAAACCTAATCTATATGCAAAGCAATGATGTGTAGCTTTTGGATGTGTGATTTTTAATTGATCTAATTTTTCTTTGCTTTCAATTTCATTTTTTATTGGATATGCAAATCCAATAAATTTACTTGCTTTATCTTTGTAAAGTATATTTTCAACAGGTTGTATAGTAAAATATGATTTCAACAATTAATTAAGATAAAAAACCGACAATAACAATACTTACAATAGCCAACGAAAATCCAATTAACTTTCGACGGTTAAGTTTTTCTTTAAATATTACAAAACCAGCAAAAGCAGACAGACAAACTACACCTAAATTATTAATAGGAAAAATAACAGAGCTTTCTATTTTTAATGTTGCTAATGTTTTTAATAAAAAATATAATGAGAAATAATTAGGCACACCTAAAACTAAACCTGCAATTAAATTTTTCCATTGATATAATTCTTTTTTATAAAAACTTAAAAGTATTCCTAAAATAGCTGCACTAAAAAAGGTAAGAATAGTTACAGGATGATCCCAACCTGCTGGCATTAATTTCTTTTGTATGTAATTAAAAGTGGTATCGCACAAACCACCACCAATAAAAATTAAAAAAGGATAAATTAGTTTAGTGTTTTTTGTTTTTTGAGTTTCTTTGTTCATCTCTTTTATTTCTACAGACGTTTCCTTTTCGTAAGCAATAAGATAAACTGCAATAAAAGCACTAAGAATACCAAATATTTTGATAGCAGTAATTGAATCATTATATAAGATTACCGCCATAAATACTGGAATGACGAATGATAATTTCATAGCAATGCTTGCTGTTATTACACCAGATATCATCGTTACTTTACCTATTAGGATGAAGATTGCAATGAATGCAAACCCTAACCCAATTACATATGGAAATCCATTCCAATAAGGTAGTTGCCGAAAGATTGTAAAATCATCAATAAAAAACAACCCAGTAATAACACAAAAAATATAATTAAATACAATTGCATATTCTACTTTAATTTTCCATCTGTCAAATAATTTTATAATTATTATCAGTGAAGCTGAGAATAAAATACTAAGCAGTAAATAGAGCATTTGGGTTTTTTAGGATTTGAATAGTATCGTTTTCTAATTGAATAGTATTTACTAAATCACCAGTAATTGTTGGTGCTTTGATGTAATTTGGTCGACTGTCAACAGTCGACTGTTGGTTGATATTGTCAGATGATGTTATCACATGTGCTTCATTCCATGCATTTGCATTTATAAATTGTTGTAATATATTTGTGCCACCTTCGACTAAAATAGAAATAATATTTTTGTTTGAAATTTTATTCAGAATTTCATCAATATTTGACCATCGACCATCGGCGTTCGACAAAAATATTGTTTCAGAATCAGTATCAAAAACATGGTAGTTGTTTGGAATATTATTCTCATTTCCTAGAACTATTCTTATTGGATTTTTTCCTTTCCAATAACGCACATTTAGTTCAGGATCGTCAGCCAATACAGTATTCTTTCCAATTAAAATAGATTGATGCGCAGCACGTAAATGATGTGTGTATCGCTTACTTAATTCAGTAGAAATTTTTATTTCTTCATTTTTAACTCCAATAAAACCATCTTTTGTCTGAGCAAATTTCAAGGTAACGAATGGTTTTTTATATTTATGAAAATGTAAAAAATGTTTGATCAATTCTTTTCCTTCTTCTTCTAAAACTCCTGTTATCACTTCAATGTTATTTTCTTTTAATTTTTTAATGCCTTTTCCATTCACCAAATCAAAATTATCCTGAACAGATATTACAACTTTTGGAATTTTATGTTCGATGATTAAATCTACACAAGGTGGTGTTTTTCCGTGATGCGCACAAGGTTCTAAGCTTACATATAAAGTAGAAGCTAAGATTAAATGTTTATTTTCATCTTTTACACTTTTCAAACAATTTACTTCAGCGTGCGCTTCACTATATCGTTTATGGTAACCTTCACCAATAATTGTATCATTGTGTACCAACACAGCACCAACCATAGGATTTGGTGCAACATAGCTTTCACCTAACTTTGCCAATTCAAAGCAACGACGCATGTATATTGAGATTTTTTCTGTCACGTTTTACTAATTACTAATTACTAATTACTAATTTCAACAAAAATACAAAATTGAACGTACAACAATATAAAAATATCATCTTGCCTATTTTGTCTGAATCTTTTGATGCAAGAGAAGCTGATAATTTGTTCAAGTTTGCGTTAGAAGACTATTTTAAAAAGCGATATTTTGATGTGAAAGACTATTCACTAAACGATGATGAAATAGAAGAATTGAATTATATATATGAGAAAATTTCCAATCATTATCCAATTCAATACATTTTTAATAAAGCAGATTTTTACGGGTTAGAATTTTATGTAGATGAGCATGTTTTAATTCCACGACCAGAAACAGAAGAATTGGTACATTGGATTTTGAATGATAATAACGACGATTTACTTTCACTTTTAGATATCGGAACTGGTAGCGGCTGCATTCCAATTTCCATTATAAAAAATAAACCAAATTGGAAAATTACAGCAATAGATATTTCAGAAAATGCACTTAAAGTTGCACAACAAAATGCTATCAAAAATGATGTTGGGATTGAATTTATTGTTGATGATATTATCAAAAATACTCACGACTCACGACTTACGACTTACGACTTAATTGTCAGTAATCCACCTTATATTCCAATTAAAGAAATAGAATTTATGTCAGTTTCAACTTTACAGCATGAACCACATTTAGCCTTGTTTGTTGAAAACGAAAATCAACTTATTTTTTATGATAAGATTGCAGAATTTGCAAAACATAATCTTGTAGAAAAAGGAAAACTCTATTTTGAATTAAATGAATTTAATGCAAACAAAGTGAAAGAATTATTAGAACAAAAAGGCTTTCAAAATATAATTATAAAAAAAGATTTTGCTGGGAAAGACAGAATGTTGCGATGTGATAAATAAATTATAGATTTATATATGGAAAATAAAAAATATACACTTTTACAATTAGTCATTTATTTTCTAAAACTTGGTGCTACAGGTTTCGGTGGTCCAGTTGCATTGGCTGGTTATATGCACAAAGATTTAATTGAAGATAGAAAATGGATTACAGACGAAGATTATAAAGAAGGAATTACGTTGGCTCAATTAATGCCTGGTCCAATGGCAACACAGCTTGCAATTTATATAGGTTTTGTAGATTATAAATTTATTGGTGCTACTTTGGTTGGTATCGCATTTGTATTACCATCTTTTTTGATGGTAGTTGCGCTTGGTGCTGTATATGTTTATTTTGATGGACTGCCTTGGATGCAATCGTTATTTTATGGTGTAAGTGCTGCAGTTATTGGTATTATCGCAATAAGCAGTTATCGTTTAACAAATAAAACAATAGGAAAAAATAAATTACTTTGGTTGATTTTTGTTGCGTTAGCAGCATTAACTTTTTATACTAAAAACGAAAATGTGTATGTGATTTTAGGTGCTGGTGTTTTAACAATGTTTGTACAATACATCAAACACAGAAAAGAAAACAACAGCAATATTGCGGCAAGTCTTTTTCCATTTATTAATCCTGATATTTTATTGCAAGCAACAACAGTTTCTGTTGTCGATAATCAATTGCTAAAAATCTTTTTATTCTTTGCAAAAGCAGGTGCATTTGTTTTTGGAAGTGGTTTAGCCATTGTGCCATTTTTGTATGGTGGTGTGGTAAAAGAATATCATTGGCTAACAGAACAACAATT
>JANNVS010000181.1:0-3795 GCA_031414515.1 Sphingobacteriales bacterium
CTCTACATTACTCACTTTTCTGAAAGAAAACTCATTGTAAATATGACGTTTCGCAAAACGAGCTGGTGAATCAGAATTCACTAATTTGATATAGGTGTTTTTCGGCACATTAAAAAATTCATAACTGCTGCCGTTTATGAACGTAATTTCCAACACTAAACCTTTGTATTGATAATCGCTGATATTAGAAGCCATGATGGTTTCTTTAAATTCAGGCATCAATGCATCAATAGTCTCCGGAGCAATGCTCACTAAAAAATGATAAGCTTCAATCATCTCACGACTTTTTACATCAGCCTCTGCTTTTGCATCTTCCTCTTGAAATTTGTCAGGATGATACATCTTCATAAAATTACGGTAAGTAGATTTTAAGTCAGCTAAAGTAGAAACAGATGTAGCTTCAAATAATTTGCGATAGTCGTTGATTTTTTTCATAATGCGTTGCAAAGGTACAACTTATGTCTCCAAAATCTAAATCTTTTCAGATACCTTAATATTATTAAATAACTAAGCCGATAATAAAATGTATTGAATTGCAGAAGGTTTAGTTTTTGAAAGATACAGCAATAGCTGTAAAATAAACGAAGCGTAAGCAATAAGCATTTGAGTTTATTTTATCAGCGGTTGATTTTTGAGGAACGAGAAAATCAAATTGCCTTGTATTTCAAAAAAGCTTTTTGGTTACTTTTTGGCTTCAAAAAGTTACAAAGAATTACTAAACTAACTTCACTTTCTCACCATTAAACTCAACAATTGCGCCTTTCACCAATTTATTTCTTTTACGAAGTTCCACTTTGCCATTTACTTTCACCAAACTAGCTTCAATAGCAGCATTTGCCTGCGCACCACTTTCACACCAGTTAATTGCCTTTAATAACTGGTTGAGTAAAATAATATCTTCTTTAATTTCAAATGTTTCCATGTTATTTTATTTTGTATTTTTATTTTATCAAAATTTTGAAATTAACTCAAATGGTTGAAAGTCATGCTCATGAAAATGAGCATCTCAATATTCTTTATTTATGAGATTTCCTTTTTCAAGGAAATGACAGTTTAACTATTTTGCAAAAACAGAATTAAGTTAATTATCAAATTTAAAAATAATCTGATGAAGAAACTACTTTTTATACTATTTGCATTAATCATAACTAACAATTTAAATGCACAAACCTATAGAGCAAAAATAATTACTAATTATGGAAACATAACGGTTGTATTATTCGATGAAACACCAAAGCACAGAGATAATTTTATAAAATTAGTGAAAGAAAAATTTTACGACAGTTTGTTATTTCATCGTGTGATAAAAGGCTTTGTAATACAAGGTGGTGATCCAACTTCTAAAACAGCCAATGATACAGCCATGCTTGGCGAAGGTGATTTAGGCTATACAATTCCTGCAGAATTTAATCAGAAATATTTTCATAAAAAAGGAATGTTGGCACAAGCGCGCGATAACAATCCAGAGAAAGCTTCATCAGCTTGTCAGTTTTATATAGTGCAAGGAAAAATTGCAACAGATTCTGCATTCATTAAAGCAAAAAACAGAACTGGAAATGAAACACCAGAAGCCAATAAAAAAGTATATAGTGAAATTGGTGGAATTCCGTGGTTGGATATGGGTTACACTATTTATGGTGAAGTAATCAAAGGAATGGATGTGGTAGATAAAATCGCTTCTGTTAAAACAGATAAAAATGACAGACCATTAAAACCTGTTCGTATCTGGACAATAAAATTAATCGAAAAGAAAAAGAAGCATTAATTTTTTATAAACTGCTTTGTAGCTAGCTGTTCATCATCTTGCAACGTCAGTATATATTGACCAGCAGCCAAATCACTCACATCAATAGAATGATTGTGCGTATCGTCTTCTTTAATAATTTGTCCATATAAATTTATAATGTTGTAATGAATGATTCTATTCGCAGGGAATCCATTAAACGAAATAAAATTATTTGCAGGATTTGGAAATAGTTTTAAATCATTTATTATCTTTTTTTGTGGAATAGAAGTAAACGTACAACCATCGCCTAATTTATTAATATAGTTCCAAAGTGTAGTGTCAAAAGGTGAAGATGCTGCTGCACCAAAAGCAGATTCACCAACACGCACAATTACCATATTTGTACTTGGTAATACATAGATTTTTTGATCATTTTTTCCTAATGCACAAAACATATCATTCGGTGCATTTCTAATTAATTTTGTTGGAATGACTAGTTGAGAACCTGGCACCATCGCTGATGCTTTGCCATTTAACCACCACAAATAACCATACGATAAATTATAATTTTGCGAAGTGTTTGTCATTGCACGATAATATGAAGTATCACTTAAAACAGTATCGCTTTGCCAAATTCCTTTGTTTAATGTAAGCAAACCAAAGCGCGCCATATCACGTGGTTTGCTAAAATACACACCACTTGGAATCCATGCGCCACTCATTCCTGTATAATTTTCTATCCAATCATTAGTTGTACCATTGTAAGTTTTTCCACTAGCTGCACTCACAACTTCTTCTAATTTTTTATAAGCACCTGTGTGGTAAGCCCAACGTGTGCCTGCATCAACTTTATATTGCAAACAAGGTTTCGAATAATCATTATTGTCACATGGAAAAATTGGATCGTCTTCCATGCCACTCGTCATCGTTAATAAATTTTTTATGGTGATGAGTTTTTCTTTTTGTGCTGTTTCACTTGACCAACCAACACCTAAATATTTTGAAACAGAATCGTTGATGTTTAATAAACCTTTTTGCTGTGCAATGCCAATCATCATTGCGGTTAAAGATTTTCCTGCGCTTGCCCAATAATGTATAGAATCTTGCGTGAACGTTCCGAAATATTTTTCCAGTACAATTTTTCCATCTTTTATAATGATAAAAGCATCAGTGTTGGTGTTGCCTAAATAATTGTATAAAGAATCAATTCTTTCTTCGCACCAACCTAATTTGTTTGGCGATAAGGTGTCCCAAGCGTTGCCTGTTCTTGGAGGAAAGTACAAAGACTGCGCTTGCGCTTTCAAAAGAAATAATAAAAAGAATAGAGTTAAATATTTCTTCATGAGCGCTTTTTTTACTTAGACTGTAAAATAAGTAAAAAGTTTAAAATGAAATAAAATAAAAAACGTCATTGCGAGGAACGAAGTAATCTATTCAATTTAACAGATTACTACACTATGTTCGCAAAGACGATTAAACGATAGTATTATCTAATTATTTCGTGATAAGTGTTAACAAACCTTATACAGATAACCTTACTTCGAGTTAATATACTTATCTAACTGCGAACTGTAATTATTAAATGTAAAATCATTGTACAACGTATAGTAATTATTTTTGTCGATGGTTTTATCGTAACAATATTTTGCCACTTCTAACTTATTTTGTTCAAACGTAAACTGTTGCAATAATTGATGCACCTGATTTGTTTTTATATTTCTGGTTTTCAAAGCAGTCTTTGCTACCACTATTCGCTTATCTTCAAATGCTATATTTTTTATCGTAGAAATTAATGTTTGCAAATCTGCATCATCTAATAAATTTCCATTACCATAGCCATAATTTCCACCATTATTTGGATAGTTATTATTGTTATTTCCATAGCCATTATTCCAACCTTGATTATTATTTCCATTCCAGCTATTGTTCCATGTAGTACCACATGCTGGTCGTGGTGGTTTTGGTCCACAAGATGTTGGATTATTCCAGCCTTGTTGATTATTCTGATTGGTTTGCAAATGATCGATATACCATACACTTTGTGTAAATGAAATTTTATCGATGATTCT
>JANNVS010000182.1:0-8208 GCA_031414515.1 Sphingobacteriales bacterium
CGCAGTAAACATTGATACTATAAGAAATCCTACTTCAATTATAAAAGCTTCAACACAGTTTACTGTAAATGTAAAAGATAATCATAATTGTAAAAATTCTGCGAGTGTATTTGTAGAAATGATTGATGAATGTACAAATGATTATATATACTTGCCTACAGCATTTTCACCAAATAGAGATGGAATTAATGATTGTTTTGGTATTATGTCACCACCGAGATTAACGGATTATAGGATGACAATATTTAATAGATGGGGCGAGATTGTATTTGAAACTTCGGATGAGAAAGAATGTTGGGATGGTATGTTCAAAGGAGTAGAATCTCAATCAGATTCTTATATTTATTTGATAAGTTTTAAATGCTATAATGGTGCTAATTTATCTAAAAAAGGTACAGTAACCATTTTAAGATAACTAATCTATTTTATCAATTCCAAAATAACACATAACACACCAATAAACAAACACAAAGGAGAAAAATAGTAGGTGTCTGCTTTTCCAAAGTCAGTATCTTTTATATTCTTAAAGAATCCAACATACTTAAAATCACCAATAGCTCTAGCAAAAAATATAAATGCCAATATCCAACAACCATAATTCAATAACCATATAGGTATATTTATTGAAATCAATGTTATTTTTATCAAAATAAAAATTGCAAAAAAATAAAAAACCAATAGCAACTATAATAGTTGAGAAAAAACCAGGATTCATTATTTTCTCACCTTTTTCATTAGTAGGAAGAGCTGCTAGAAAATTCCATTTGCCACCAATTGCCCAATAAAGATGCAATAGTGAAATAATGAAAAAAATAATAAATAATATAGTACCGAGTAATTGTATCAAGTAATATTTTTTATGGATATTATTTTCGTTAATTATACATTGTTAATCAAACAAGTGCTTGTTCAAAATCAGCAATAATATCTTCTATATTTTCCAAGCCAACAGAAACGCGTATCAGTCCATCAGTAATGCCATATTGCAAACGCTGTTCTTTTGTTACATTCACATGACTGGTTGATGCTGAATGTGTCACCAAAGTATCAGCAGTACCAAGTGATGCGGTCAAAGTACAAAATTTAATTGCACGCATAAAATCCATTCCTGCATTCAGTCCACCTTTCAATTCAAAGCTTAACATTCCACTATAACCTGTCATTTGCTCTTTTGCCAATAAATGGTCAGTATGATTTTCTAACCCTAAATAATTTACGCTTCCTACTTTTGGATGATGTTGCAAAAATGTTGCTAAAGACTGCGCATTCTTTTGATGCTGCTCCATTCTCAATGGTAATGTTTTGATACCATTGTTTAATAAAAATGCTTCAAAAGGAGAACAGATTGCACCCAACATTTTTTGAATGCCATATAGTTTTTTATAAATGTCTTCATCCATTTTTCCGACCAAAACTCCTGAAGTTCCTGTTCCATGTCCGTTTAAAAATTTAGTAGAAGAATGTACTACGAGATCAATTCCGTATTTTAAAGGTTGTTGAATATAGGGTGTTGCAAAAGTATTATCGACAATTGTTTTGATTCCTAAATTTTGTGCAATAGCTGCTAAGCCGTCTAAATCATAGCAGGCAAGTGTAGGATTTGCTGGTGTTTCAATGTAAAGTAATTTTATTTTTTCATCATTTATTATAGCATCTTCTACAAAATTTAAATCTTTTAAATCAATAAATATTGTTTCGATGCCAAAATCTTTTAAAATAGTAATGAGCAATTCATTGGTGGTACCATATAAATTTCCTTGTGTTATAATTTTATCACCTGTTTTTACAGTTGCAATAATAGATGCTGCTATGGCAGCCATTCCAGATGCAAACAACATTCCAAATGCCTTTAAATCAGCATTATTTTCATCTTTTATATTATATGATTCTAACGCAGCAATTTTATCTGCAACAAATTTAACTGTAGGATTTCCTAAACGTGAATATGTGAAAATATCTTTATTCTGTCCACCATTTTTAAAAAAATCAAAAGCAGCATCTAAATCTTCGTATGTAAAAGTTGACGTTGCATAAATTGGTGGTACATGAGCAGAAAGCCCATCTACTATAGGATCTTTAACGCAAATGGAATGAAACCCTTTTTTAAAATTAGTATTCATATTGCAAAAATAAAAAGAAATTTGTTTTTAACACATCTAAATTTTTTGCTCAAAATAAGATTACATAGGATTAAACGACAATCGTTTTCCTTTTTCACTTTCATCAAAAAAGCCATTGTTATATGCTAAATGGCCGTTCACAAATGTTTGTTTCACTTTTCCTTTAAATGTATGTTCTTCTAAAGGACTCCAGTTGCATTTGTATAAAATAGTTGATTTAACTACTTTCCATTCTTCATGAATATCTATAATTACAAGGTCAGCAAAAAAACCTTCTTTTATATAACCACGATTTTCTACACGGAAGCAATCTGCAGGAGCGTGGCACATCTTTTCAATTATTTTTTCTAAGCTAATTTTACCTTGATGATAAAATTCAAGCATTATATTTAATCCATGTTGCACCATAGGCAAACCTGCAGGTGCATTAAAATACGAATTATTTTTTTCTTCTAAAGTATGCGGTGCATGGTCCGTTGCAATCACATCTAACCTGTCATCTAGTAAGGCAGCAAGTAAAGCATCTCTGTCACTTTTATATTTAATTGCTGGATTGCATTTTATTTTGCTTCCTAATCTGGCATAATCTCTTTCATCAAAATATAAATGATGCACACAGACTTCTGCTGTTATTCGTTTTTCTTTTAATGGAATTTGATTGGTAAATAAGGCTAATTCTTTTTCTGTTGTCACATGAAAAACATGTAAACGTGAATTGTGTTTTTTTGCTAAATCAACTGCTAATTTTGACGAGATATAACAAGCTTCATCGTTGCGAATAATTGGATGATAATTGAATGGAATATTTTCACCAAATTGTAGCTTATATTTTTCTGTATTTGCTTTTATGGTTTGTTCGTCTTCACAATGAGTAACAATAATGCCATTGAGATTAGCAAATATTTTATCTAATATATTTTCATTATCAACCAATAAATTGCCAGTTGATGAACCCATAAATATTTTTAATGCACCTACTTTGCTGAAATCTGTTCGCATAATTTCATCATAATTATCATTAGAGGTACCCATAAAAAAAGTGTAGTTCGCAAAAGAATTTTGCGCAGCAATCTTATATTTTTGTTCTAGTAAATCCTGTGTTAAAGCAGCAGGCTTTGTATTCGGTTGTTCCATAAAAGAAGTAACACCACCTGCAACTGCAGCTTTACTTTCTGTATAAATATTGGCTTTATGCGTTAACCCAGGTTCACGAAAATGAACCTGATCATCAATAATTCCCGGAATAATGTATTTATTTTTTGCATCAATTATAGTAGCTGATGCATCAGAAATATCGCATTCTATTTTTGAAATAAAATTATCTTCTAGTAGAATATCTTTCTGTTCAATTTTTCCTTCATTAATGATGCTTCCATTTTTTATAAGATATTTCATGTTAAATTATTTTTCACGTAAAGTACGCTTAGAAAATCATAGAAATCATTTAATTATATTAATCATTGTTCTGACAAAAGATTACACTTTTTTTCTACCAATTTTATATCCTTCCATTGCATAATACAAGATATATAAGTAGGCTGGAATCATCATTAAATAGGCAAGCTGTTTATCATTTAATAATTCTGAAATTTTCCCGTATAAAGGTGGTAAAATAGCACCGCCAACAATTCCCATAATTAATAAGGCAGAACCAATTTTTGTAAACTTACCTAAGCCATCTATTGCCAATGGCCAAATTGCTGGCCACATTACAGCATTTGAAAATCCTAATAACATAAAACATACAACGGCAGTTTTCCCTGTAGTAAAAACAGATAATACAACCAATACTATGCAAAGTATAGTTAGCCAAAACATCGCTTTTTGTTGTGAGATATATTTTGGAATGGCAATAATATTAAAAATGTAGCCTGCTAATAAAGCATATCCAGTAAAAGTTGCGAAGTTTTTTGCTTGTTCTAACGGGAAGCCTAAATGTTCACCAAATCCTGCAAAAGTATCGTAGCTGATTACTTCAACTCCAACATAAAAGAAAATAGCAACGGCACCTAATAATAAATGAGGAAATTGAAATATACTTGTTTTTAATTTTGATAATTTAGAATCAACGTTGGTTTCCTCTTCATGTACTTCAGGCATTTTTACAAAGAAAATAGCAATTGCTAATACAGCCAGTGTAATTGCTAAAAATGTATATGGTTGAATTACACGTGCTGCTAGATTATCTAATTCAATAGCTTTATCTGATGCATTTAAAATGAGCAATTTTGCTTTTATTGCATCTGCATCTTTCAACGCAATAGAACCTAATACATAAATAGCACATATTCCAGCAATTTTATTGCAAATTCCCATAATGGATATTCGTTGTGCAGCACTTTCAATCGGTCCTAAAACTGTGACGAATGGATTCGCTGCAGTTTGCAATAATGCCAATCCTGTTCCAATTATAAATAAGCCTAATAAAAATAAATTATAGGTTCTGGTTTGTGCGGCTGGTATAAATAATAAAGCTCCGATTGCCATCACAAATAAGCCTAAAGACATACCATTTTTAAAGCCTGTTTTTTTTAGTATCATCGAAGAAGGAATCGCCATGATGAAATAAGCTGCAAAAAAAGCAGAAGCAACATAATAGGATTGTGTGCTACTAAGCTCACAGGCAATTTTTAAATAAGGAATTAAAGTTCCATTTGCCCAGGTGATAAAACCAAAAATAAAGAACAAAACACCAATGATGGCAATTTGATAGCTTACCGATACTTTCTTATCTTCTGTCATATACTTGTTTTTTATGATGTAATATCAAATATACAAAACCACCTCTTAGTACGTACTGAAAGTTATCAAGAGGTTGTTTGGTAAAAATGTTTTATTTTAAAGCCATTTCCATATATTTACCATCTATTAACGTTCCCTGAAAATGAGAAAACAACTAATTACCATATATCTATTATTTATTACTGCATTTGTTTCTGCACAAGGAACTTATATTCCAATTGGTTCTGCTGTCAATCATTATCTTGAACGCATTGAAATAAAAACAGGATTAGTAAAAGGATTTCATACGTCTAATAAACCCTATGATAGGAAAATGTCAGTAGATTTTATCAATGGTCTTGATTCTTTGAGTGATATGGATTCGGATGATTTAACAAAAATGGACAAAGAAAATATTGAATATATTTATAAAGATAATTTTGAATTTGATGATTACCATACAGAGCTAACTGAAAACCCTAAATTAAAATTTTTGTGGAAACATCCGGCACATTTCATCAGTGCAAAAGTACCGCATTTTGCATTTTCAGTTGATCCAGCCATTCAAATTCGATTAGGTGGATCATTAACAGATGAAACCTCAAAATTTAAATATTTAACTTCAAAAGGGTTCGAAATTCGTGGACAGGTAGATGATGTATTTGGTTTTTATGCATTGTTTTTATCCGAACAAGGTAATTTCCCAAATTATGTTGAAGATTATATCAACAAATCTCAAACACCTCCAGGAGCGGGTTATTGGAAAGAATATAAGAATAATGGCTATGATTATTTCTTAGCTAAAGGATATGTTACCATTACACCTACCAAACATTTCCATATGCAATTTGGCTACGATAATAATTTTATTGGAGATGGAATTCGCTCTATGTTTTTATCTGATTTTGGTGCTAATTATTTATTCTTAAAACTAAACACGAATGTTTGGAAATTTAATTATCAGAATATTTTTGCAGAACTTACCAAATACTATCCAAGAGGTGGCGATAAGTTATTGACTAAAAAATATATGGCGATGCACCATTTAAGTATCAACATTACAAAAAATGTAAATATAGGTGTTTTTGAAAGTGTAATGTTCCGCAGGGAAAATACATTTGAATTGCAATACTTAAATCCAATTATTTTCTATCGTTCCATAGAACAAGCATTAGGCTCTCCGGATAATGCAATGTTAGGATTTGATTTTAAAGTAAACATTCCAAAACACGTACAAATTTATGGTCAATTCTTATTGGATGAATTTAATTTCAGTAAAGAGTTCTCTCCACCACCTGGAAAAAATAAAGTTTATGGTTTGTTGCATCCAAACAAATGGTGGGGAAATAAATTCGCTGCACAGTTAGGTATTAAATATATAGATGCCTTTGGTGTCGACCATCTAGACTTGCAATTTGAAGGAAATGTAGCACGACCTTATACTTATTCACACTACGATACTATTACTTCCTGGACACATTATAATCAGCCTTTAGCACATCCTTTGGGAGCAAACTTCACGGAGCTTATTTTTCAGGCAAAATATCAACCGTTGCAAAAATTATTTTTGTCTACGAGATTTATTTATGCTAAAAAAGGAGAGGACGATGATTCTACTAATTGGGGTGGCAATCCACTAAAAGTATATGGAACCTTTGAAAGAGAGTTTGGAAATACAATTGGACAAGGCGTTTCAGCACGGACCTTCTATGTTGATTTTGTGGCAACTTACGAGCCATGGCATAATATATTTGTTGATCTTACTTATGTTTACCGTAAGAAGAAAAGTGAAGATGTTGCACGCAATATGCAAACGCATTTCATTAATCTAAATTTACGTTGGAGTATTCCTTACAGAAGATATGATTTTTAATGGAATGATTTTTCATATGGTTTTTTTATAAAACAGCTAATTTCTTAAAAGCTATATGTAAAAGAAATGAAAAAGACGATTCTAATAATTCTTGCTCTTGCCACATCATTTGGTGTTGGTTTCTCATTTAAGAAAATCATCAGTAAACAATCAAACGAACAAGTAAAATTGAAAAAAGTAACAGGTATTGGCGGTATTTTTTTTAAATGCAAAGATCCTCAAAAAATGAAAGATTGGTATAAAATCCATCTAGGATTAGAAACAGATGAATACGGAACAAATTTTGAATGGCGAGAAGGTGCAGACTCAACGAAAAAAGGATTTACGCAATGGAGTCCATTTGCGCATAATACAAAATATTTTGGTTCTGCTTCACAAGATTTTATGATTAACTATAGAGTTGAAAATATGGAAACGCTTGTTGAAGAGCTTCTGAAAGAAGGCGTAACCATCGTGGATACGATAGAATCATTTGACTATGGTAAATTTGTCCATATCTTAGATGGTGAAGGAAACAAAGTTGAACTATGGGAACCCAATGATATTGAATATGACAAGTTTCCTGGTGGAAGAACAAAATAAACGGAACCCGTTTATAAATACATTTTTAAACGATGTTTTTTTAGGAAATGAAATGGTCACTAAACTCTTAAATTACTTTTCTAAAATTATGCCTCTTTCAAAAGTTGAGGCTGAGGCAATTGCTGAAACAATGACAATAAAGCAGTATAAAAAAGGAACTGTTTTGCTAAAGGAAGGACAAACTTCAAGTGAAGTATATTTTGTTTTAGAAGGTTGTGTTAGACAATATTACTTAATTGATGGAATTGAAAAGACAAATAATTTTTTCAGCGATGAACAATGGGTAATTTCAATGAATAGTTTTAGTCAAAACGTTCCATCAAATCATTTTTTGGATTGTTGTATGGATAGCACTCTAGTTGTAGGAAATAGAGAAAAAGAAGAAAGTCTATACAAGAAATTTCCTAAATTTGAAACTATATCTCGAAAAGTAATGCAAAAAGTATTTGCAGAACAACAAGAAATAATGTCGACTTACATTACAGACACAGCTGAACAAAGATATTTGAAATTATTAAAGTCAAGACCTTATTTATTCCAAAAATTACCACAATATCAAATTGCAAGCTATGTTGGTGTAAAACCAGAATCATTGAGTAGAATCAGAAAAAGAATTACGTTAAAATAATTCGGATTCTGTTTTATAGAATTTACCATTAATTATTTAAACTGCAATTAATTTAATATTTTATTTGTTGATGGATGCCAAAAATAAATAGAGATGGTAATGATAATTACAAAACCTAACCCTAAGATACTTGCTTCTATTCCGAAATCACCGCCACTAAGCCATAAAGGTGCATTATTAAGAACTGGATTTAATAAACTTCCTTCTTTTTCTCCACTTACACCAAAGCCAAGTACGGTTCCTTGCATAAAATTTGCCATGAAATGCAATCCTATAGGCATGGC
>JANNVS010000183.1:0-3177 GCA_031414515.1 Sphingobacteriales bacterium
CAATTAGTGTTGATGGCTCTTGGTGGTTGCACCAGTATGGATATGTTATCGATGCTGAAAAAAATGCGCGAAGATGTGAAAAGTTATAAAGTAACAGTAGATGCTGAGCGCGCTGCCGAACATCCAATGGTATTTACGAAAATTCATATTCATTATAGTTTAGAAGGAAAACTGAAAAAAGAAAATGTAGAAAAGGCAATCAATTTATCGATGGATAAATATTGCAGCGTAACGCACATGCTAAATAAAACCGCAACGATTACGCATAGTTATAAAATAGAATCAAGATAATTAGAACCAAGAATCAAGACAAAAAGAATTAAGATAAAAAATGTCTTGATTCTTGGTTCTTGACTCTTTAAATCTCATCCATGAAAAAATACACCAACTTCGCCACACAGGCAATTCGCACACAACACAAACAAGCATTTCGTGAACACAGTGTTCCGTTATATCTAACATCTTCATTCACGTTTGATGATGCTGAGCAAGCACGTGCATTATTTGCAGATGAATACGTAGATAATATTTATTCGCGTTTCTCCAATCCAAATGTAAATGAATTTGTAGAAAAAATGTGTGTGTTAGAAGGTACTGAAGATGGTTTCGGTACCGCAACAGGTATGGCTGCTGTGTTTGCTTCTATGATGACATTTTTAAAAAGTGGCGACCATATTTTAGCATCATCTGCATTGTTTGCATCTACTACAAGAATTATCAAAGAGTTTTTTCCGAAATGGAATATTGAATATACTTTCTTCGACATTAACCAACCCGAAACATGGGAAAGTTTAATTCAACCAAACACTAAAATGTTGTTTGCAGAAACACCATCCAATCCAGGATTAGTTTTAATAGATTTAGAATTTTTATGTGCGCTTGGAAAAAAACATAATTTATTAGTGAATATAGATAATTGTTTTGCAACACCATACCTGCAAACACCTGCAGAATATGGTGCAGATATCATCACACATTCAGCTACAAAATTTATAGACGGACAAGGTCGTGTTTGTGGTGGCGTTGTTTTAGGTAGCAATGAACTGATAAAAGAAGTGCGCGCGTTTTGTCGACAAACAGGACCAGCCATGTCGCCATTTAATGCATGGATTTTATCAAAGAGTTTAGAAACCTTGCACGTGCGCATGGACAGGCATTGCGAAAACGCATTAGCTTTAGCACTATGGTTAGAAACAAATGATGAAATTGAAAAAACAATTTATCCGTTTTTGCCATCGCATCCACAATATGAATTAGCAAAAAAACAAATGTCGCAAGGTGGTGGCGTAGTTACTTTTATTGTGAAAGGTGGAATTGAACGTGGACGCAAATTTTTAGATGCATTAGAAATGTTCTCACACACAGCAAACTTAGGCGATTGCAGAACAATTGCTACGCATCCAGCATCAACCACACATAGTAAAATAGAAGAACTTGTGCGCGAAGCTGCAGGCATCTTTGGTGGTACGGTACGCGTTTCAGTTGGCTTAGAACATATCGATGATATTAAAGCAGACATAGAACAAGCACTGGAAAAAAGTAAATAATTTTATCTTTATAATATGCTAAAGAAAATTATTGCACAGGAAAAACTCTGTCTCGCTTTTTTTTGGTTCGCCTATTTATTCTTGTGTATTTATTTTACTACAGAAAGAAGTACATATGCAGATAACAGTTACTACTTATTCGAAATCATTCAGCATAAATCTTTTTGTATTCAATACGCACGATACAGTGCAGTGCTTACACAATGGCTGCCATTGTTGGCTGTCAAGTGGAATCTATCTTTAAATGCAATTGTATTTGCATATGCGATTAATCCGGTGTTATTATATTTTGGCATTTTCATAATCATCAGATATTTGACTATCGAAAAATGGGTTTCCTATATTTTTCTAGCTTCTTTATTGATTACCGTTCATGACTCTTTTTTTTATGTAAATGATGAATTAAATCAGGCAGGTGGATTTTTAATTTTAATGACAGCCGTTTTGCGCTCAGAAAAATTAAACAGCATATCAAAAGCAATTGGAATATTTATAGTAATCAGCATCCTACACTTTGCACATTTATTTTTGGTATTAGCTGCTTGTGTTGTGCTAATTATTTATTTTATTGAAAAAAGAAAAAAAGAAGCCATAATTGGTTTGTGTTTTGCCATATTGATAATACTATTAAGAGTCACTCTGTTAAAAGGTGGCAGAGATGGTTCAAGCATCGATTCCTTAGACTGGAAATTTATTACACTCAGAAATTTACATTCATCATTATTTGCTGTTTTTTTTATAAAAATGATGATACAGTATTATTTGCCTGCAACTTTGCTTCTGATAATTCTATTTATAGTAAATAAAATAGGCATCATTACTCAACTTTTCAGCATTATTAGTTTCATTGCCTTTTATATTTTACTCGTGGTTTTTTTAAGAAATGGCGCAAGCGATGTCTATAATGATAAATATCTGGCAATTCTGTTTCTAATCTTTTGGTCAATTATCGCTTCGTTTATTACAGATGAAAAGAGCAATAAACCAATGGTTTTAATTGCACTTTTAGTAGCAGTAATATTTTCATTCGTACAATTGCTTAAAGGAAATAAATATTCAGAAAGAGTAAACTATCTGACAAAGCTGATGCATAATCAGCCGAATAAGCAAATTTACCTGTTTGAAAAAGTACCAGGATTCATGCAAACTATGTCATGGTCAGTGCCATACGAAGCACTTTTTATCAGCAGCTTACAAGGTGAAACCAAAACAATCTTAATTAAAGAGTCTTTTTATAAAATCGACGATTATCTGTTGGATTCTACTAAATTTTTAGGTGCTGAATGGACTTTTCCGTCAGCTACTAAATTAAATGAACGTTATTTCAACCTGAAAAATGGATTATACGAATTGAAAAACTAATTTTTTTTGGATAAAATCGAAAAAATACTATCTTTGCCGTCCGTTTGCAGCTATTGCAAACAAAACACCGGTACCTTAGCTCAGTCGGTAGAGCAACAGACTGAAAATCTGTGTGTCCCTGGTTCGATTCCTGGAGGTACCACAAAGCTGTTTCTTAATGAAACAGCTTTTTTTATTATTGTCATCTCGAACGCAGTGAGAGATCTTGCTTAAATTTGCAGAAAAGTATTTAATATAATTTTTTTTATTTCTTCTTCCATAATTCCAC
>JANNVS010000184.1:0-21422 GCA_031414515.1 Sphingobacteriales bacterium
TTTACATATGATGTTAGAAGTACTGAAGATGATGGAGGATCTTGTTGTGGTGCGCTTGATTATTTGAATACTGTTGCTGTTGCATGTTGTTATAGATATAGTTTAAGCCCTAGTTTACCACCTTTAAACACTGCAAATAATACAAATTATGGAGCTAATACCGCTACTAATACTTGGAGTGATTGTAATACTGTAACAAATACAATTTCAGCAAAATGGGATATTTCAGGTTCATGGTTCACTAATCAAAATTCATCAACAGGAGCCTTACTAAACCCAAATTGTGCCAATGCAATTTTTATTGATTTGAGTACTGTCGCAACCAATAATACCTGGAACCAGAAATTAGTAAATCAAGCTAAGGCTTGTGGAGATATTTGGTATTATTTTGATGTTACTCAAGATTTAGACTTTTTAGATATTGATACCTATAATGATGATGGAGATGTGGATGTTTATTATGAAAATTGTTCTTGTCCAATTTCAAGTAGTTTAGCTGTCACTTATGATTATTATTTAAATGATTTACCACGAGGGCGATATTATATGAAATTAAGTGGAGGTGGTAATTTAATGGCAGTAGATTTTAGAAAAGGAGGGATAGTCTCTCGTCCAGCAAACGATAATTATTGTGCCGCAGATGCTTCTGCAACATATGATTTTGGAACCGTTCTCCAAGGTGCATTTCCAAATAAGGCAGGTACTACTATTGCTGCTACAACACAAGATTTCGGCTCATGTGTAGATGAACCAAGAGTAACCACAGGTTCTTGGTGGCCACCAACCATTGCAGATAGATCAGTATGGTATAAATTTAGAACACCTACTACTTTTGGAACTACGTTTCCAGGAAATTATACATTGACAGTAGATGGAAGTGGAAATGGTGATGATATTACGCCTATTCTAAATGTATATAAATTAGCAAGCAATGCATCCTCAAATTCTGCATGTGGTTCTGTGGGTTTTAACTTCCAGAATCTAACTTTTATTACTGAAATAAATTCATTTACAGGTTTGGCTACTGATATTGAAGGTTCATTTTGTCCAGAACCTAACACTTCTTATTATCTGCAAGTAACAGGATACGATATAAATGAACAAGGTAATTTTATTCTTACAGTTGATGCTAGAGCACCTGGAAATGATGTTATTTGTAATATAGCAACTCCAATTACAACTTATGATATTGGTACAAGTACATCAGTAGGCAATGCTGTTGGAACAGTTACAAACCTTAATAAAGCAGGCACAAACATTAAAGGTTCAACATGTAAAGATCCAAATCCAACATGGGGTGGAGTCTGTGCTGCTGCTTTTAATAATGACAATGATTATGGAGTTTGGTTCAAGCTTCCAACAGCGACCAACCGTAAGGATATATTAATTAAAGGCGTTACTAGTGGAGATATAACCGATTTACAATATGCATTATATGAAGCACCAAATGCAACACAAATTACAAATTGCGATGGAACAGGGATGTCATTAATAAGTAATTCATATTATGGCAATTTAGCTTGGAATTCTGTAGCAGGCTTATGTGCTTCTGCAGATGAAGATCACATATTTACATGCTTAGATCCTACTAAAGAATATTATCTTATGGTAGATGGAAATGATCAAATTATTTCCTGTGGAACTGGTAATTTTACTCTGAATACCTATTATCCCAGAGAAGGCGGTGTTTTGCCATGTTCTGCAGAAGCAATCAATCCAGCAGTAATGTTGCCTAACTGGACAGGTAATTATAAAATAGATTTAGCAGCTAACTTTTGTGGTACACCAGGTGGACATGCATCTGCTCCGGGTGCTCCGTGGACGTATGAAAAACCAGTTTGGTGGAAATTTGTAGCACCAGCATCAGGTTCTGTAGAAATAAGAATGAAAAGTGATTCTACAAATTTGGGTGATGAACTAAGACCAAAATTATGGGTATTTAAAGAAAATACGCCTGGTACTTGTAGCAACACAGCTTTAAATACTACAGACTTAGATCAAAAAGATCCTGATGATATAATTAGTGTCGGAGATCCTGACATATTAACAGAAATATTAGATGTTCGATGTTTAGTTCCTGGAAGAACATATTATTTAGTTACGGATGGAAACAATACCATTGCTGAAGTTTGTGGAGCAGGGACTAAAGTTGGATTCTTTAGTTTAGAGATTAAAGATTTAGGTCAGCCTACCCGTAAGAATGATAGCATTTGTGGTGCTACACCTGGAAGAGTTCCATTAGACCCATATTATTTTATTCCTACAGCTTCATGGAAAACAGTTAACAAAGAAGAAGAATTGACTAAAACTAATCATGACAATTATTGTTTTGATATTCAGAATGAACCTTCTGCATCTAACTGGGGTGGCACTTGGGCTACTTCAAATAATGCAAGAGGAGGATGGTATTCTTTCACTGCACCACCATCAGGTAAAGTTGAAATAGAATTAAATAATAGATCGCTAATCTCTGATCAGATTGATGCACAAATTGCTGTATATAAAATCAAACCCGGTTATACATGTAATCAGGTTCAAACACATCCAACCATTAATGTTCCTGCAACTTCACCTTTAGAATTTTTAGGAAGTAGTAATGACTCCTATTTAGGTATTGCTGCAGATGAAGATTTGACAGTTACTTGTTTAAATCCAGATAGTTTATATTATATATATATAGAAGGAATTAATAGCGGATTTCCAGGAGATTTAGCAACAGGTGCATTTGATTTAAGAATCAGATCTTATCCGCAAGACCCAGCTGCAAATAATGATAGTAAGTGTAGTCCTATATATCTAGGACAACCTGCAAATGCAACATTAGGAGCAGGAAATACAGGTTGTATTTTTACACAATCTTCTAATTTTAATAGAAGTTCTGCAATACTTAGTACAGCAACGCCTGGAGGTGACCCTACTTTAGGTGTCAATGGCGTTACATTAATAAAAGCCAGAGGTAACAGTGGCTCTACTGTTACTATAAGTAGTCCACCTGGAGGATCTGAGGCAACTTTAGGTTGTACACCTAATGCAGGATGTATTGATGATGTTTTTGCAGATGCTTTTATTCCTATTGTGCAGGATTATGATAGACATTTATATCCTTTCAATAATTTCTGTGCTACCAATAGTAACGATTCTTTACCTTCTACTTGGGGTAGTTTTTTTGGATTAGCAAATGGTACACCAAACAAATCAGTGTGGTTCATGTTTAAAGCACCAGCAGATTTGAACTTAGATGGTGAGGAGACAGTATTAATACAAGCTAATCAAGAAATCATAAGTGTAAATCCTAATAAAGATGGTTTAGACTTAAGGATTGCGGTCTATGAATCTTCAGATAATACTTGTAATGGTAATTTCTATGAAATAGCAAGTAATTATGACATAGGTAATTTTGATGAAGATCTTAAAGTTCCTTGTTTGGAGCCCAACCGTTTTTATTGGATAATGATTGATGGCTCTCCAACAAATGACGAAGGATATTTTGGAATGAAAATAAGCCGTGTTACACCAGATCCAAGGCCAGCCAACGATTATATCTGTAACGCTTATACATTCAATAATTCTTTCTTTACAGGAGATGCCATTAGTAGAACAAAAGACACCAATATTTGTGCACGTATTACCAGAACTTCAATTGATCCAACTCCTGAAAATGATCCGTTTGGATTTGATTTAGACCATACAGTTTGGTATAAATTTACAGCACCTGTTACAGGCGTACCCGTTTCTGGTGCCTTTGCTGTACAAGTTGATGTAAATGGTTGGGGACCTTTTCCTTTTGGATATTCTGACAAAATGGATCCACAGATTGCCATTTTTGAGTCACAGGATAATTCATGTAACTGGGGCACCAATGGAACTAATATGGTAGAAATTGCCAGTGAATATGATATATTCCCATTTGCAGAAAGTATGAAAGCGTATTGTATTATTCCAGGGAAAACCTATTATGTAATGGTTGACGGTTCTGCTTTGAATGATCAAGGATATTTTGATATAACTATCAATGACATAACGTCCATCACTATTCCTACAAATGATGATTTGTCAGTTGCATCGACTTTAACATTTCCTACAAATATTGGATCTGGAAATTCAACCACCTCTACTTTGTCACACAATTATTGTACAGATATACAATCGGGGGAATTAGATTCATGGACTTTGTATGACATAGATAATACGGTTTGGTGGAAATTCCAGGTGCCAAATTCTGGTGTATATTTGAATCAGCATGTTGATGTTCAAGTTCGTTTAAGAAGCGATCCATCAATTTTAGGGGTTACTAAAAATGACAACATCAATTTATTAGGAGCTGTATATCATCAGATTGCTGGTACTGCTGGTTCTCCGGGAAATACATTTAGCAATATTAACGAAGAAATAGGAACTGGTACCAATATAGCTATTTACAGTGAAGATATTAACCTTACTTGCTTGAAACCTGGTGATTGGTATTTCCTGCAAATTGATGGATATTCAGGTCCTTTTAATATTTTTAGAGCGCAAGGCCAAGGTTGGTATGATGTTCAGTTGGAAGTTACTGCTCTAACAGCAAATTTGGGTAATGACAGTGTTTGTGGTGCTATTACAATTCCAGTAACTAATGTGTTACAACCAACTTCTGGAACATTCAATAATATATGTAAAACAACTCAAGTAAATGAAAATTTGCCATGGATAAACGCTGACAATAAAACAGTTTGGTTTAAATTTCAACCTCCAGCAACAGGAAATATAACTATTGATTTACAAAGTCAATCGGGCGATAATATTGGTGCACAGATTGCCGTCTATCAATCACAGATTTTAGTAGCGTCGTCAACATGTCCACCTATTGACCAATTAGTATTAGTTGGAAAAGAATACGATGCTCTTGCTGCAGGTGAAACGATGACAGTAAAATGTTTAGACAATCAATTTTGGCATTATATTCAAGTTAACAGTGAAAATATTGGAATTTGGAATGAGGGTACATTTAAGATTAAAATTCAAGATATTGGTGGAACAACTAATCCAGCATATAATGACAATATTTGTAATGCTAAAGACTTCGGAAATATTACAAATGCATTAGGAACTGGTGCATTCAGCATAGTAGGTGACAGTAATAAATGTGCATCCATACAATTAAACGAACCTAATACAATTTTAAACCCGACATCATCCATTCAGAAATCTGTCTGGTATAAATTTACTGCACCTACTTCTGGAAGGGCAAAAATAACCTTACATGATCAAGATGGATTCTTAAGTGGTATCGACCCTGAAATGAAATTATATCAAGGAACTATAAGTGGTTGTCCATCAACAACACCGACATTTTCAGGATTTACTGAACTTGAAAGTGTCTATAATCCCTTGCCAAATTTCCCATCTTCCACTACAGGAGATGAGGTAATTGAATACGAATGTTTAACGCCAGGAACTGCTTATTATATTCAAGTAGACGGAACGACAGTAGGTGGTCCTCAAGGTTACTTCGATATTAAAATTGAAGATATGATTCCTAACTATGCTTCTTCACCTAAAAAACCGGCTAATGACGAGCCTACTGCTTTGTCTGGATCCTATATATTAAATGTTTATGACGAACAATGTCCTGTTCCTATTGGAGTCTTATCAGAAGGTGATGAGTTACAAGGTAGCGGTTCGTGGTATACGGGAAACTATAAAAAGCCATCCATCACTAAAAAAGATGTATTAGGTGCATGTAATACAACAGATAATTGCGGAGACGTTTGGTATAAATTTACGATGCCAAGCGATGCATGTATGTTAGGAAGTGTTGTTGCCATTCAAGGATATAGCGATCAGGTTGCTGTTGGCTCTACTTATCACAATGATCTAAAAGTATTTGCATATAGAGGTACACCAGGAAGTCTGACGCCAATAGACTGTGGAAATACTGATGATAATGCGTTTACTCCAGATTATTTTCATTTTGAAATTGCTGGCACCGCAGGTGAAACTATTTATTTACAAGTATTTGACCAGAACTTTAATGACACAGATAACGACGATGAAGAAGATTTCTTTCTTTGTGTTTCTAAACGATTTGGGTTAGATAAATGTTCGAATATAAATAGTGTCCCATTGATGGAATATGAAAAAGATTATTGCTGGAATTTAGAAGGAGCATCAAGTGAAACGCCTTCTACTGCTTACGGCGAGTCTAATTCAGGTGCTAATCCAACAGAAAATTCGTGTTATTTTAAATTTAAAATGACGAGTAGTCCTTGTGATAGTCTAAAAATTACTATTAAACAACCTACGCCGCCAAATCAATTTTTACAAGGAGGTGGATTTAATAGTAATCAAATTGTAACTATGAGTATTTATAGAGAAGATAATGTTCTTTGTGATGGTGTTATTGATGCTGCATTAGTTTCCAGATCCTATACTTGTTCTTCGCCTACAGCAATTTTAGATGAAGTGTCTTTTAATGTTGGAGTCAGTAACTTAGATACAAATAAAGTATACGTTGTACAAATTGATGGACAAGGACAATCAGAAACAGGATATATTAATAATGGTACAATTAGAATAGATACAATTCAAAGATGTGTAAATGTACAAGCGGTAACAATAGATGATACCAGTACTGGTTATTGGAAATGTACAGATGGTTGGAGATATTATCATGACAGGAATAATGTAATCATTTTCTCTATGTTTCCAAATGGAAATACAGTAGATGGAATTGCAAAGATTAGATACAAAACTGAATTTGACTCTTCGACATCCTGTGCTTCAAAAATGGCAGAATATAGTATGAGACGGATTTGGGATTTTAATATCACAAGTGGTAGTATCAATCCATCGAATCCAGTAAAAGTAAGATTCTATTATATAGCTTCAGAGAAAGCTGCTATCATTAGTGCTGCAAGTACATTTAAAGGTATTTGTGGAGGCTTTGATGAAGCGTTTGAATGGTTTAAAACAGCATCAGGTATTCAATATATTCCTACCAAACCAACGCAAATAAATCCAGGAAGAATTATAGCAGGTTATTCAGAAACAGGTTGTTTAGGCAGTGATTTATTTGGAAGTCCACAGGGTTGTTTTAATTTAACAGCATTAGATAATCAAATTTCTTGCAATGGAACTCTATATGTTGAACTTGGAGCTATAGTTGGATTTTCTGGCGGCTCTGGTGCTGTTGGAGTTGGTCCGTGGGCAAATTCTTCACCATTACCTGTAGAGTTAACATCATTTACAGGATATAATAGCGGTTCTAAAAATGTATTAAACTGGTCAACAGCTTCAGAATTTAATACACTTAAGTTTGAGGTAGAAAGAAGTTACAAAAGTATAAACGGAATATTTACTTATATAGGAATGTTGCCTGCTGCTGGTAATAGCAATACAACCTTATCTTATAATTTAGATGATATCAATCCATTGGCAGGAAACAATTATTACAGATTAAAGATGATTGATATTGATGGTACTTTTAAATACTCTCAAACGATATTAATCAATAATGACAAGGATGTTGTATATGCAAATTCAATAAATGGAATTTATCCAAATCCGACGAATCATTTAATAAATATTGATTATCAATCAATATTTAATAGCACAATTTCGATTAAAATAGTGAATGTAATTGGTCAGGAAATAAAGAATGTAAATAAAAGTACTATAAAAGGCAATCAGCTAATACAAATTGATGTAAGTAATTTTGCAAATGGTGTTTACATCATCAATATTCAAGATGCCAATAATGGAAAAATTCTTCAATCTAAGTTTATAAAAGATTAATCTTAATTTGTGTAAATTAAATCCCGACTATTGGTCGGGATTTTTTATTTTTGTGAATATGAAACACTTCCTATTTCTTTTTTTCTTTTTTATTACTCATGTTTCATTTGCACAAGACTCGGTTCCTGTGTCTCAGGATGCTATTATTACAATAGATACGATAAATAATTCAACAATTAATAATACAATAGATAATGCTCCTTTTCAAATGGAGAAGAATATAACTATTAAATCTTCGAAAGCAGAAATAGAACCTAAGAAGAAAAAAAATTCATGGAATAGAGTACGCATTCTTTTTGGAATCAATTACTCTTTCATAAATCCAATCATTACAGAAAAAGATATTTATCAGGGACCTTATTATCCTGTTAGAGACTCTTCTCCAATATGGTTAGAAAGAAATACTAAAAACAATTTATCAAAATCATACAAATCTGGCAATTTCCAATTCAATATACAAGGCAATTTTTGGAAAGGATTATTTCTTGGGATGAACTATCAGTTTTTTAGTGTAAAAAAATATAAGAAAGACCCAAATCTCGGCAATTTATTATCTAAAACAAATTCTATGTTCTTTATTGTTTCAGCACAATTTGGATATGTGTTTGAATTCCTAAAAAATAAAGCATTACAGATTCATCCGTCTGTGCGAATAGGTGGTTATAGTGCAGATGATTATTATGACAGCGGTAAAGGAAAGAAATTTTACTTTGGCACTGACCTGCAGATTCGTTATCTAATAAAAAGAAAAGCTGGATTCAGCCTAGGCTTTGATTATGATTTCTTACATTATAAGAAGAAAGAGTATAATGATATTTTCCAGAAAACAGCTTACCAAAATACTTCATTCAGTAACTTACACTTGAATGCTGGCGTTTATTTCAATATTTCTATAAACACCAAAAAAGAACAAAATAATGAACTAGTAAAATAAGCATGAAGAAGAAGATAACGCTGGTTAAAATTTTTACAGTTATAGTATTATTTTTATTGAGTTTAGTCGTTTTAAACTATAATGAAGCCTTGAGAGTGCCTTCTATATTTGATGGTAAATTTTATACATCAGCCATTATAAAAAAATCAGAAATTCCTTATTCTTTAGTTGAAAAACAAATTGTTTTACCCGAATTATCTCAATGGTTGGATAGTTCATCAGCTGCAAAATATCAATATCCTGATTTTTTTCTACAAAATACGAGTACCACTTCTTTCTTAGTCATGCGAAATGATACGGTTGTTTTTAAACGCTATTTAAATGGTATAAAAGAAGGTGAAAACACACAGCTTTTTTCCGTTACCAAGGTTTTTGTAACTGCCATGTTAGGAATGGCTATTCAAGATAAAATAATTACTGACGTTGAATTGCCTATAACCAGTTTTTTTGATAATTTATCCGAAAAACAATTTGAACAACTTACGCTTCGTCATCTAATGCAAATGGAATCAGGATTGAATTATGACGAATATGGAAGATTGTTCCAAACATTACAATATTACTATAATAAAAACTTAACCCGATCTATTTATAGTGCTAAATTTGAATCACTACCTGGAACACAATTCAAGTATAAATCAATTGATACACAGATATTAGGTGAATGTATAAAAAAGGCCTTAGGTAATAAAAAAATTATGGATTATTTCTATGAACGATTATGGAATAGACTAGGCATGCAAGATACTGCATATTGGGCACTGGATAGTCGTATAACTCGCAATCCAAAATACTACGGTGGATTAAATATGTCGGCACGAGATTTGGCAAAATTCGGCACTCTGATTTTACATGACGGAAAATTCAATAACTCTAAATTACTGCCAAAAAATTGGTTTAATTATTGTGATGACACCTTACACAGATGCAAAGAAGAAGATAAATATTGTATGGGTTGGTATTATTCTGTAGATGATACCAACAGCGATGTTTATTATGCAGCAGGTTTCAACGGACAAATAATGTTGATTAATGAGACTAAAAATGTCATTATTATTCGGCTTGGGAAAGATAGAGGTGGCGTAGATTGGTATCCGATTATGAAAAAACTATCAGAATCAATTTAAACACATTATTAAAAATAGTTAACATTTGCATTTATAGAGACAAATACCTTATTTTTGCACTTCAAATTTAAATAAATACGATAAGCATATTTTTAACAAATCTTCATTATGAAATCATTTGCACTATTAATAAACAACAAAAATAAACAGATGAAACAAATCATTACATTTTTATTAATTACCGTATGTCTTTCTTCGGCTAATGCTAAACCCAAAAAAGTAAAGAAAGGAGAAACAAAAACGGAAACTAATGTTGCTGTTCTTAATGACACTCTCGAATTTAAATCAAAAATAGATACTGTATCTTATTTTATTGGAATGCAAATAGGTGCTGATATGGTAAAAAATGGAGCAAATGATATTAATCCTGTAGCCTTAGGCAAAGGTTTGTCAGATGCATTAAAAGCTACTACACCAAAGATTGACCCACAGATTGCAATGATATATGCACAAACTTATTTCGGAGAAAAACAGGCAATAAAGAAAGCAGAAGAAGAAGCTAAAACAAAAAAAATTATGGATGATATGACAGCAAACCCAAATATTAAAACTACTGCAAGTGGTTTAAAATATGAAATCTTGAAAGATTCAGTTGGACCAAAACCATCTGCAACAGATATCGTAACAGTGCACTATACTGGTACTTTATTAAGTGGTAAAGTGTTTGATAGCTCGGTAGGTGGAGAACCTGCAAAGTTTCCTTTAAATCAGGTAATTCCAGGATGGACAGAAGGTGTGCAATTGATGTCAATCGGAGCAAAGTATAAATTTTATGTTCCAGGCAAATTAGCCTATGGTGAACAAGGTGTTCAACAAGCTGGTATCGGACCAAACGAAACATTGATATTTGATGTAGAATTATTAAGTATTGAAAAACCTGCACCACAAGTACCACAAGTTCCAAGTAATATAAAAATACAAGAACAATAATTTTAGCAATAAAAAATAATCACTAAACAAATTTGTAATAAACATTTTAAAAAATAAAAACATGAATAAAACAACTTTTAAATTAATTATTGTAGCAGTTGTAACACTTATGTCAGCGTGTAAATCTAAAAATAGTTTTATCGGTGCTACACCTAAAATAGAAATGGACTCAGTATCTTATGCTATTGGCATTCAAATGGGAGAAAATCTTAAACAAAATGGTTTAGATAGTACCGTAAATGTAAATCTTTTAGCACGTGGTATCTTTGAAGCTTTAAATAATAAAAAAACTTTATTTGGTGGCGATACATTAACGAATGTAATCATGAAACATTTTAATCCGCAAGCATATGCAATGATGCAGGAAAATGAAGTGAAAAGTAAAAAATTCTTTGATGAAAATGGTAAAAAAGCTGGCGTAAAAACGACCGCTAGTGGCTTACAATATGAAGTAATTACAGAAGGAACTGGACTAAAACCAAAAATATCTGACGAGGTGACAGTAGATTATACTGGTACTTTATTAGATGGAAACATATTTGACAGTTCAATTAAGCGTGGAAAACCTGCATCATTTCCTTTAAATGGTGTAATTCCTGGCTGGTCAGAAGGATTACAATTAATGTCTGTTGGTTCTAAATACAAATTCTATATTCCAGGCAAATTAGCATATGGCGCTCAAGGTCAGCAACAAGCTGGTATTGGACCCAATGAAACACTAGTGTTTGAAGTAAACTTAATAAGCATTGATGCACCAAAGCCTCAACAAGGTGGTAATAATGCTGAAATGCAAAAGATGATTGAAGAAGCAATGAAAAAACAACAGGCTGAAGGAAAATAGTCTTTTTTTTAGAATAAAAAGCTTCTCTGCGGAGAAGCTTTTTTTATTTAATTTTTTTATTGTAAAAATTAATCGTACATCGTACATTGTACTTTATAAATCATTTTTATGAAAATATATACTAAAACAGGTGACAAAGGAACAACCGCATTATATGGTGGAAAACGACTTTCAAAAGGCGAATTACGAATTGAAGCCTATGGAACCGTTGATGAATTGAATTCATTTTTGGGTTTGGTGGCAACCTATTTACACGAACATGAATACTGTGATTTGATGATTGATATACAAAGCAGATTATTTGATATTGGCACACATTTGGCAGCAGAACCTGGAAAGAAAAATTTAGTATTACCTGAAATAACTGAATCTTCAATTGTGATATTAGAACAATACATTGATAAGATGAATGATTCATTGCCCGAATTGAAATTCTTTATTCTGCCAGGTGGAAATAAATCTGCAGCTTTCAGTCATGTGGCTAGAACCGTTTGCAGACGTGCAGAACGATGTGTGGTGAGACTATCAGAAAATGATAAGATAGAACCTATATTGATACAATATCTGAATCGTCTGTCAGATTTTTTATTTGTATTGGCTCGCAAATTTGCACATGACGACAATGCTACAGAGATTGTATGGAAAGCGCATTGATAGATAATCGAGTATTATGTGAGCCAAATAGTGAATACAAAATCATAAAAAGTAGAATTTAACCAAATTATTAATTTAAGTATCTGATAATCAATAAGAAGTAAGAATTTTATTTTTTATTTTGTTTATTGAAATTTAGGTATATATTTGCAGTTCAATTTTAAAATTGAATATCATTTTTTTGAATTTTTATTTCTCAAAAATGCATCATTCAACAGATAACATTCAAAATAATTAATAATATGTATTGGACACTAGAATTAGCATCGTATTTGGAAGAAGCACCTTGGCCAGCTTCTAAAGATGAATTGATAGATTTCGCGATCAGAACTGGAGCACCGTTAGAAGTAATCGAAAACTTGCAAGAGTTAGATGATGATGAAGAGTTATACGAAAGTATAGAAGATATTTGGCCAGAATATCCAACTAAAGAAGATTTTTTATTTAATGAAGATGAATATTAAAACTAACTAAATTTTTTTCTTGCAAAGAAAAAAATGTAAATATTATAGACCGCATCTTTAGATGCGGTCTATTTATTTTAATTGAATTGTTTGATAAGAAGAACTAAATGCAGAAAAATGTCCATAGCCATTAATAATATTGCTCGATATATTAATCCGCTCATTTTGTCCATTATTAAAAACAGTTTCACCTTTTGGCAATTGTTGTAAATACCAATTGTAATAATTTGGACCTACACTTGAGAACTCAACTATAAAATATATTTCCGTATAGAAATTATAAAGTTCTAAGAAATAATTATCGTACTCGCTTGTAAAATCAAAAATGAAAGTTTTAAATTGACCATCAAAATTATCATCAGTTGTAAAAGATCGACTGTCATTATTTGAATTAGGTATTTCAGCACTATGAGATGGAACATTGAATAAAAAATCAGTTTTATAAGTAGAATCACCTAAGCTGTCTATTGAAAGTTTGATAGCCTTATAAAAAGCTGTAATCGTATAATAGTTTTTAGTACCTAAACTATCCTGAAAGGACAGCTTATATTTTCCTTTGGTTGTAGGGTTTAAGGTGTCTGCATGTTGTAATAATGTAACCAATAGATTATTCGGATATGGTGGTAAATATTCTTCTGTAGAAGCAATGCCTAATGATGGATGTGTCGAAATAATTTTATAGAGTCTGTTTTGACTCAGCTTAAAGGAAGATGTGTAGAAGCCTAGACCTGACAGTGTATCTCTTAATACGTATTGCATCGTTTCTCTGAAAATGCCATTTTCAAATAATTCTACTGAACAGTTGTTCAAAAATTCTACAGAACTAAAATCATCAGGTTGTTTACTCTTGCTAATATTTACTTTTAAAAAGCTATTAGCAACAAAGTTGGAAACAATTACCTGTTTAATAGCACTTGGATCATATTTTAATTTTAATTCTTTCTGACAAGAAATGAAAAGGAAAAAGAGCAATAAATAAAATGCAATAATCTTTTTCCCAAAGCATCTATGTGTAAATTCAATAATGCGAATGCTTATTTTTTGTTTCTTGTTGCTCATTTTTTGTCTTCTTTTTCTAGACGAATTGTATAACCAATAGATGGTAGAATAGGAAATAAGCTTAATTGCTTGTATTTGCTAAATTTATTGCCATCATTATCTACATTTTCTTGCCGGTAAACACTAAAAATATTTAAGTTATTATATAGATTATAAATACTCACATTTAATTGATGTGTAACACGTTTCGCTTTCTTTGTATAATTCATTCCAATATCTAAATGATGATATGCTGGCAAAACATAATTGTTACGACTATTCCAATACGTCTTTAAATTTTGATTGCCAATTAGTGGCACGTTGGCATTGTCGTAATTCGCAATTGTTGCATCACTCGTATATTTTGCACTTGGTGTAGTGATGCGCCAGCCAGTTCCATAGGTCCAGGATAAAGAAAAATCAAAATGTTTTTTCAATTTATATTGCAATACAATGGAAACATCATGTCTTCTATCATACTTATAATAAAATGGTTTTCCGTCATTCAACTCAGGATATTGCCTTGAACTCCATCCTAAATTATATTTTAACCAAGTCGTAAATTGACCTTTTGTTTTCGCAAAGAAAAACTCAACACCATACGCCTTGCCTACGCCACTACTTAGCAATTGCTCATCCCAGGAAATATTATCTATAATAAAACTAGTACCATATTTATATTCTGAAAGATGCTGCATTGTTTTATAATAGGCATCTATACTTGCCGTAAAACCTTTTGGATGATCCAATTGTATACCACCAGAATATTGCCATGATGTTTCAGGCTCTACTTTAGCCGTTGCTGGAACCCAAGTGTCATTCTGAATATCACCAGTATTGTTGGTTAATAAATGGACAGGCTGTACAGCACGCAAAACAGATGATCTAATACTAAGCATTGAAACTGGATGATAAATTACTTCAACTCTCGGCTCTGGATAGAAAAAAGTTTTCCCTTTTGCATGGTAGGTAAAAAACTGTAAACCTACTTTTATATCTATCTTCTTCTTCCAGGAGAAAAGATAATCTGCATACACAGAAAAGTCTAAAACAGGAACCTTAGGTTCGCTAAAAGAATTTTCATAATAATCTTTATTGATACTATCTTTTTGTCTAATATTTACATTATTAATGGTAAAAGTCCGTTGACTTAATTTAATGCCATAGTTAAGTCGATGATTTTCTTTAATTGGATGTTCGATTGTAGTTTGAAAGCTGTTCTCATTTATTTTTGAAAGTGTATTATAAAATACAGTATAAATATTATTTGTATTTTTTTTGAAGTCTCTTTCCAGATTTACATATTTCTGATTTGCTGATAATTTATAGAAACTGAAGTTGTAAAAATTATGTATGGTCAATTTTTTAATCTTAGTTTTCCATTCAATACTGTTGGTAACATTCATCCATTTTAATTTATTTGAGAATCCATTCTTATAATAACCATTCGGATATGAATTACTTGTGGTTTCTCCAAATGTGTAAATATCATTTCCAACATATAAACTCCAGGATAGCGTATTTTTTTCATTTATCTTATGTTGAAGTGCAACATTCAGATCATAGAAGAAATATTTTAAGGTGCCTTTTTGTCCAGTTTTTTTATATTGTTTCTTTGCTATTGGCGCACTAAATAATCCAATATGACATTCACGAAAACTAAAATTTATAGATGTTTTTTCTTTTTTAATTGGACCTTCAAAATGAATTTTTGAAGTAATAAAACCAATACTAAAATCAGCTTTCCATGTAGAAGTATTTCCAAAATTTGGTTCAATGTTTATAACAGATGACAATCGACCTCCATATTGAACAGGTATATAGGATTTATAGATATCCATTTTATTTAAGGATTCAGTAGTGAATACAGATAAGAATCCATAGATATGCGCAACATTATAGACTGGTGCATTGTGAAATAGAATTAGGTTTTGGTCAGGGCTGCCACCACGAACAAATATACCGCGTGCTCCTTCTTGACCGCTTTGAATACCAGGTGTTAATAACACCGCTTTCATTATATCTTTTTCTCCTAAAAATGCAGGTAACCTTTCTACACTGGCACTTGTTAAGGTGGCCATACCAGATGTATTTATTTCGGCAGTTTTACTTATTTTTTCTGTAGTTACAGTTACTTCATCCAGTAGTATCTCTTGCTTGAGTTGAATTTGAACTTCAGTGTTTTTTATCAAATTTATTTCTTTATAAATTGTTTGATATCCAATGCTTGAAAACTCAAAATTATATATTGCTTCATTTAATTGTAATTCAAAAATACCATTCGAATCTGAAGAAGTATGAATATTATAAGTTGAATCGTAAATATTAGCAAATGGAATTATTTGATTTGTGTTGGGCTCTGTAATTTTTCCTTTTAACCTAAATTTATTTTGCGCAAAAAAAGTTTTACTTCCAAGGATGAAAGTAAAGAATAAAAGAATGGAAAATAAAAATTTCATTAGACAAAATTAAACTACTAATTTACAAAGAGGAATAGTTAATTTTTGTTTTATTTAAATCAGTATAGCTGATAATTCTTAATACTTCCAATAGTTTATGATGCTTAAGGCTTTATCTTAACTTTTTTTTTGCCTGCAATATGTGCTCTTTTTTTACTGTCGGTTTTTTCTTTATCTAGATCAAACCAAACTGGGGTTTGGTCATCTGGATAGTAATTGTAATTAATTGTTATTTCTGTATTTGCTTTTATAAATCGACGTGCTTTTACTCTGAAAATATGTTTTTCATAAAACGTTTCATAAATTGCATTTGGGTTGTATGAGTGATTATACATTGGCCCAAAACCACATACAACACCTGCGCTTTTGCCATCGTTTCCCCATTGAAAATAATAATGATATAGTGCTGTTTTGTCTAGATGTTTGCAATCTTTAGCCGGACAAACAATAACAGGACAAACTTCTATGAAGTCACCTTCGTTCAAATCTATAGTGCAGAAAACACCTCTGCCTTTGTTTCTTACTTTTTTAAGATATAATTCCATGTATAAAATTTATGATTTTCGATTTAAGGATTCTGAATTCACAAATCTTAATTCTGAATTTATTCTACATTCTTTCTGGTACATTAATGCCAACTATTTTAAAACATTCTTTAATGACATTTCCACTTTGTTGTGTCAAAAGTATTCGGATTTTTTTTTCTTCTTCCTTTTCTGCGGCTAAGATAGGACAATCATTGTAAAATTTATTATAAGTTTTTGCCACTTCATAAGTATAGTCAATTAATTTAGCTGGATTCATCTCCTTGCAACTTTCTACAATTATTATGTTTTGTTTATACAGAACTTTAATTAATTCTAATTCTGTTGGATGAAGTTTGTATGTTGTTCTCCTTAGTTCGTTTTGCCAATTTAAATCTTGATTCTCGTTTCTTGATTCTTGATACTTGCGTAAAATACTTCTTGTACGTGCATACGTATATTGAACAAATGGACCAGTATAACCATGAAGGTCGATGCTTTCTTTTGGGTCAAATAAAATTCTTTTTTTTGGATCAACACGTAATAAGAAAAACTTTAATGCACCTAATCCAATAGTCTTGAATAAATTTATTTTTTCTTCTTCATCAAAATCATCAATCTTTCCTAATGCTTCTGTTTGTTCTTTTGCAGACGAAATCATATCAAATATTAAATCATCAGCATCAACTACTGTACCTTCACGTGATTTCATTTTTCCACTTGGCAAATCTACCATGCCATATGAGAAATGTTGTATGCCATTTGCATAAGGCTTTCCAAGTCTTTGTAAAATTAGTTTCAATACTTTAAAATGATAATCTTGTTCATTGCCAACTACATAAATAGATTGGTCCATCTGAAAGTCTTTATATTTTAAATCAGCAGTGCCTAAATCTTGAGTTATATAGACAGAAGTGCCATCTGCGCGTAGTACTAATTTTTGATCTAACCCGTCTGCAGTTAAATCTATCCAAACACTACCATCTTCTTTTTTGAAAAATATATGATTTCTCAGTCCTTCTTCAACAATATCTTTCCCTAATAAATAAGTGTTAGACTCGTAATAAAATTTGTCGAAGTCAACACCAAGGTCTTTATAGGTTATTTCAAAGCCTGCATAAACCCAATTATTCATAGTCTTCCAAAGCGCGATAGTATCTTTGTCATCATTTTCCCATTTCAACAACATTTCTTGAGCTTCCAATAAAATGGGTGCTTGCTTCTCTGCTTCTTCTTTTGATTTTCCTTGCTTAATTAATGATTCAATTTCAAGTTTATAATGCTTGTCAAATTCCACATAATATTTACCGACTAATTTATCACCTTTTAGATTTGTTGCATCTGGTGTTTCTCCGTTGCCATATTTTTGCCAGGCTAACATGCTTTTGCAAATATGAATTCCTCTGTCATTAATCAAGTTTGCTTTGATTACTTTATAACCATTTGCTTTAAAAATACCTGCCAAAGCATATCCTAAAACATTATTTCGAACATGTCCAAGGTGCAATGGTTTATTGGTATTTGGCGATGCATATTCAATTAATACAGTCTGTTCTATTGAATCAGAATTTAAAATTTTTGAATCAGAATTTAAAATATAATCAATCCAGTATTGATTTGAAATACAAAGATTCAAGAAACCTTTAATGATATTATAAGATTCTATATTCTTATTATTGGTTATCAAATATTCACCAATCGCCTTTGCTGATTCTTCTGGATTTTTCTTAGTTAATTTTAATAATGGAAATACAACTAATGTAATATCACCAATAAATTCTTTTGGAGTTTCATTGATAGTAATTTTTTGTAATTCAATTTCATCTTTAAAAAGATAAGGAAATGATTGTTGTACCTGTTGCTGTATTTCTTGAAATATGTTCATTCTAAAAATAAAATTATATCGTTCAAAGTTATTACTTTTGTTGTGATAATGAAAATTCAGTAATTCAACAATTCATTAACACTTTAATTTACAATGAGAGACCGTTATATTGACTTAATTGAACAGACATATTACTTTCCACAAGATGGATTTGAAGTAGTGGATGGTAGTTTACAATTCCATAAAATTAATTTAGAAAGTGTTATTGGAGAATTTGGAGCGCCATTAAAAATCACCTATTTGCCGAAAATCGGGGACAACATTAATCGTGCCCGACGTTGGTTTCATGAAGCTTTTGAAAGTGTAGGATATAATGGACATTATTATTATTGTTATTGCACAAAAAGCAATCATTTCTCATATGTATTAGGTGAAGTATTAAAAAATAATGCGCATTTAGAGACATCTTCTGCCTATGACATTAACTTAATTAGATCTTTACTTCAAAGTGATAAAATTGACAAAAAAATTCGAATCATTTGCAATGGGTTTAAACCTACTGTCTATACAGATTCCATAAAAGAACTCATAAAAGATGGATTCAATCATGTCATTCCCATTCTAGACAATATGGAAGAATTTGATGCCTATCAAGATTTTGGCGAAGAGATGAATATAGGATTACGAATCGCAGCAGAAGAGTCTCCTAAATATCAATTTTATACATCAAGACTAGGAATTAGACAACGTGATGTAATACCTTTTTATATTGAAAAGATAAAGCCAAAAGTTAATATAAAATTAAGCATGTTGCATTTTTTTATAGACTCAGGAATAAAGGATAGCGCATATTATTGGAGTGAACTAAATAAATGCCTGAGTATGTATGTTGATTTGAAGCAAGTTTGTCCAGAATTGAATAGTTTAAATATTGGCGGCGGCATGCCTATTCGATATTCTTTAGGCTCTAAATATGATTACGCTTATTTGGTAGAAGAAATTGTAACGAAGATTAAAAATTTCTGCGATGAAGCAGAAATTGAACACCCAAATATTTATACTGAATTCGGCAATTTCACCGTTGGTGAAAGTGGTTGTACAATTTTTGAAGTAATTGGTCAAAAAAAACAAAATGATAGTGAACTCTGGTATATGATTAATGGCTCATTAATGACAACCATACCAGATATTTGGGGTATGAATCAGAGATTTATCTTATTACCAATAAATAGTTGGAACCAAGCATACCAAAGAACTATTATTGGTGGGTTGAGTTGTGATGTTAGTGATTATTATAACTCAGAAGTTGATATCAACCAAGTATACATGCCTAAAATAATTGGTGACCAAAAACTATATATTGGATTTTTCCATACTGGTGCCTATCAGGATTCTCTAAGTGGTTATGGAGGAACAAAACACTGTTTAATTCCATCGCCTAAAAATATTATTATAGACAAAGATGCAAATGGAAAGCTAACTTATAAAGTTTTCGCAGAAGAGCAAAACGCAGATGCGATGTTAAAAGTATTAGGCTACTAAATTTTCTTTGTTACGTAAATATTTCATTAGTTTTAATTGAAATAACATCACCTCTACGGTAGATACAGTTTAATAATTTATCTTTTTTACTATATCAAAAAGATTAAATATCACGTAATCAACAGGTTAATATATTTTACGTGCAATTTTAAATATTATAAAAATAAAAATGTGAATTATTTTTCATTAAATTACCATTAAGCTATAAAATTTAGTGAAAAAAAGTAAAAATTTTTCAATTACTTAGCAAAATAGATTTTTAACCAAATAAATTTTTCAACTATGGCTATTCAAAAAAAGTATTTACTTCCAGCTTTAATCTTCTTAGGATTGGTAATTGCAGGAGCTTTTAATCCAGGACAAATTCTCACTGGTAATAGCGCAGGCGATATAAATACAGGTGATACAGCCTGGATGATAGTGGCATGTGCTTTGGTATTAATAATGACACCTGCTTTGGGGTTCTTTTATGGAGGAATGGCAAACAGAAAGAATATTATATCTACAGTGTTTCAAAGTGTTATTTGCTTAGGAATGATGAGTATAATTTGGGTTGCATTTGGATTTAGTTTGTGTTTTGGCGATGATATTGGAGGAATTATTGGGAATCCTTTGACATTTTTTATGTTTAAAGGTGTAACCTTGAAAGCTGCTGCAGCTGGCACTCCATTAAATGTTTTAGCACCAACAATTCCAATGATGATTTTTGCAATGTTTCAATTAAAATTTGCAATTATCACGCCTGCATTAATTACAGGATCATTTGCTCAACGCGTAAAATTTTCAGGATATTTGATTTTCATATTTTTGTTCTTTGTTTTCATTTATGCACCTATTTGTCATATGACATGGCATCCAGATGGAATTTTATTTAAATATGGAATATTGGATTTTGCAGGTGGTACAGTAGTTCATATGAGTGCTGGCTTCGCAGCATTAGCAGGTGCATTATTTATGGGTCCAAGAACCGAAAGTGAGAGAACACATGAATTTGCAAATGTTCCCTACGTTATTATTGGTACTGGATTGCTTTGGTTCGGTTGGTTTGGATTTAATGCCGGTTCTGCAATTGGTGTAAATTCAAAAGCTGCAAATGCATTTGCTACTACAAATACTGCAGCTGCAGCTGCAATGGTAGCATGGGTATTAATGGATACTATGCGTGGCCAAAAAGTTTCATCTATTGGTGCATGTATTGGTGCAGTAGTAGGTTTGGTGGCTATTACACCTGCTTGTGGTTTTGTGAATGTAGGTGAAAGTATTGCTATAGGTGCAATTGCAGCAGTTTGCAGCAATATTGCAGTTCACTAT
>JANNVS010000185.1:0-2459 GCA_031414515.1 Sphingobacteriales bacterium
GTTTTGATTTTATTAAAACATAATTTTGAATAAACCCTTTAGTTAACTTAGAAGTACCATGATTTACAAAACTATCTATCGTAATTAAATTTCCTTTATCAATTGTATATTTAAAACTTAAAGAAGTATCATCCAACTGAATACTATCTGATTTTACTTTTGCAAAAGGGTAACCATTGTTCTCAAAATTTTGAATTAATGCTTCTTTATTAATATCTGCATCATAAACACTCGTTGAAATACTATTTTTCTTTTTTTTATTACTTTCTATGATTGGATTTTTTACTGTATATTTTTTTCCAGTATGTAAGAAAGTAAAAATAGAATCATTTCGTTTCGTTATAGTATCAAATGAAGTCTCTAAATAACCATGCTGTATTAATTTTTGTTGTGTCGTTTTAAAATATTGTTGAACTTCATTTTCATTCTTATATATCTGTTTTTCTTTTATTTTTAATGACGTATCCTCTTTTTTGATAAACAAATATACCTTCTGTGCAAAGATTATTTGTGTGCAAAAAAGGAAGAAAACGATTTGTATTGCTATTCTTTTCAATTATTTCTGTTAACTATTTCCAAAGTTATTAATTATTCGGCATTCATTGTTACCTTGTAGCATAATGGCAGGTATTTATTTACATATTCCGTTTTGTAAACAAGCATGTACCTATTGTAATTTCCATTTTTCCACTTTATTAAAAAACAAAGAAGCTGTTTTGACAGCAATGTTGAATGAAATTCAACTGCAACAAAACTTCTTTGCTGATAAAACGACAATTGAAACCATTTATTTTGGCGGTGGCACACCAAGTTTGCTTTCATCAAAAGAAATAAATGAATTGCTGAATGAGCTAAATAAGTATTTTTCGATTTCTTCGACTCCAGAAATTACTATGGAAGCAAACCCTGATGATTTATCAAAGGAATACTTAACATCTTTGAAAAAAGAAACAACTATCAATCGTTTCAGTATTGGAGTACAATCTTTTTTTGACGAAGATTTGCGATATATGAACAGAGCACATGATGCCATCGAAGCAATTAATTGCATAAAGTATGCACAGGAAATTGGATTTGAAAATATATCGGTGGATTTAATTTATGGTACACCAACTATGAACAATGAACGATGGACAAAGAATTTACAAACCGTTTTTGATTTACAGGTGCCACATATTTCCTGCTATGCATTAACAGTTGAAGAAAAAACAGAATTAGCATCTCTAATAAAAAAGAAAAAAAAGGTAGAACCAAGTGATGAATTAATGGCGCTGCAATTTTCTATTTTGTTAGTTGAAATGGGAAAACACAATTACACACATTATGAGATTTCTAACTTCTGCAAGGAACCACATTTTGCTAAACACAACACCAATTACTGGAAAGATATTCCGTACTTAGGCATCGGTGCATCGGCGCATTCGTATGATGGTTTGAAACGCTACTGGAATGTGGCAAACAATGCTATATATGCTAAGAAAATACTGAATAATGAATTGGCAAATGAAAGTGAAATTTTATCTGAAACAGATGCGTATAATGAATATGTAATGACCAGTATTCGTACTATTTTTGGCACACATTCCGAAAAAATAAAACAGGATTTTAGTGAAGAATATTTGAAACATTTTTTACTGGAAATTTCTCCGTTTATTGCCAACAACTGGATAATTGAAACAGATGGAATTTATACACTTACCAATTCTGGAAAATTATTTTGCGATTACATTACTCAAAATTTATTCGTTGAAAATTTATAATCCATTAAAAAAAAGAAATGAAAAAGATATTAATACTTGGCGGAACACAATTCATAGGACGCAATGTAGTAGAACGCTTAATTGAACTTAATCAATACGAAATTACCTTGTTTAACAGACAACGTACGCATCCTGAATTATTTGAAAATTGTACTAAAATAAAAGGTGATAGAGAAACTGATGATATTAACCAGCTTACACATGTATACTGGGATTTCATCATCGATTTGTCCTGTTATTATCCGACTAATTTAGATGCCTTTTTAAGAAAAATGGAAAATAAAATTGGACGGTATATTTTTATTTCTACGGTTTCTGCTTACCAGTGGAATGAGGAAACACAAAACATGGTCATTACAGAAGATAACCTTGCGACTTTACCCTGTACCGAAACGCAGAAAACAGACACAAACATGGTTACATATGGTGAACGGAAAGCAGAATGTGAGCGCATTCTTTTAAAACATAAGTGGCTTGATAAAATTATTCTGAGACCTTGTATTGTTTATGGAAAGTATGACCACACCGACCGTTTTTATTACTGGTTATACAAAATCAATCAACAACAACCATTTGTGATGCCGAAATGTGAACATGAAAAAATTACACTGACTTACATTACCGACTTGGTCAATATAATAGTACAGTCTTTAGAAATTAAAAAACATAGTGTTTTTTATAATACATCAACACATGAGC
>JANNVS010000186.1:0-21351 GCA_031414515.1 Sphingobacteriales bacterium
GTTTGCACACATTATAAATACGACAATAAAGAAACCAAAGATTTGCCGTACGATATGGTGAACAAAAAAATTGTTCCGACAAATATTTATTTCAAAAGTTGGGGAAATATTAATGTAACGGGACCAATTTCAACTGAGTTACAGGAATACGTTGATTATTTAGAAAAGTATTTAAATGTTCCAGTTGATATGGTATCCAACGGACCAGGCAGAGAACAATTGATAGATTTGACAGAAGGAAAACTATTGGCGTAATTCATATTGTCATTCTATTCCAAAGTTTCGGAAAAAGCGAAGAATCTAATGAGATCATTCTATCCATTTCCTGTAGAAGATATTGAAAATTTCAAACTTCAATTATTAGAAATCTCTAATCAGGTAAAACATTTTTGTTATTTAGATTCCAATAATTATCCGAACTATCCATATTCTACATTTGGTTCTTTTTTTGCTATTGATGCAGTTGATACCATTTTTGTAAATTCAACCTGTTTAGAGCAGTTTGATACATTTCAACAAAAACACCAAGATTGGTTGTTTGGTTTTTTAAATTACGATTTGAAAAATGAAATTGAATCGGATTTACAATCAACTAAAACAGATAATATTCAAAATCCATTATTGCATTTTTTTGTACCGAAATATTTGGTGAAAATAGAAAACAAGAAAGTTGAAATTGGAATTTTGAGTGAAAGTGAGAATGAAAGTGAAAGTGTTATAGAAGAGTTTAGGATTTTGATTAATCATCAATCGCTTCCAAAAATCCTAAATCTGAAATCTGAAATCTTAAATCGAATTTCAAAAGCAGATTACATTCAAACCATTAATAAAATAAAACAACACATTCAACTCGGTAATATTTATGAGATGAATTTTTGTCAGGAATTTTATGCTTCAACTACTGAAATAAACCCTGTTGTTGTGTTTCAAAAACTAAATGAAATTTCAAAAGCACCTTTTACATCTTTCTTTAAAAATGAAGGAAATTATTTATTGTGTGCTTCACCAGAACGGTTTTTAAAACGACAAAATAATACCTTAATTTCTCAGCCAATAAAAGGTACGCGCAAAAGAATACAAGATGAGAAACAAGATAATTTATTGAAGCAACAATTATTTTTTGATGAAAAAGAACGCAGCGAAAATGTAATGATTGTTGATTTAGTACGCAATGATTTTTCTAAAATAGCTATTAAAAATTCTGTTGAAGTAGAAGAATTATTTGGCATTTATTCTTTTGAACAAGTGCATCAAATGATTTCTACAATAACCTGTAACATACCGCAAAACCTAACGTTTTCAGATATTATACGCGCTGTATTTCCTATGGGTTCGATGACAGGCGCACCAAAAATTGCTGCAATGCGATTGATAGAACAATACGAATCTACTAAGCGTGGTTTATTTTCTGGTGCAGTTGGCTACATTACACCAAAAGGAAATTTTGATTTTAATGTAGTGATACGAAGCATTTTATACAACTCAACAAACAAATACATTTCCATACAAGCAGGCAGCGCCATCACTATTGACTGCGATGCAGAAAAAGAATATGAAGAATGTTTGCTGAAAGCAAAGGCGATGTTAGAAGCGTTACAATGAGACTTTCTTTTCACCTTTATCTACTGCTTTTATAAATTTTATCAAGCCTTTGAAATAAGTTTGCTGGTCGTCGTACATGCACATATGGCTACCGTTTTCGCAATACAAATGACTTCCATTCGGAAATTGTGTCGACATCCATTTCATAAATTCCGGATCCATAGAATCGTATTTTGCTCCAATCGTAAGCGTTGGTGTGCTAATGTTTTTTAATAAATCGCTGACATCCCAATTTGCTAAATTTCCTGCAATACCAAACTCGCTTGGTCCTTGCATTTGTGTATAAATAACACTATTCAAATGTTTGAAAGTTCGCTTCACGGGATTAGGCCATTCACTTTCAGGAAAACGGCAAATGTGTTGCTCATAAAAATGTGGATTAAGCAAACGCATATACGTTGGATTTGTAAAATTTTTATTTGCTTCAATTGTGCGAATCGTATCTAAAATTTTCTTATCCATTTGTTTCGACAAAACATCTTCTGCATATTGTCCATATTCAGGCGCGCTCGACATCATATCAGAAATAATCAATCCTTTCAAATTTTGCTGATATTTCAATGCATATTGCATAGCTAAAATGCCACCCCAGGAATGACCTAATAAATAGAAATTATCTTTATCTAAATTCAATGCTTTGCGCACTTGTTCTACTTCTTCTACAAATCTGTCTAGTTGCCAAAGTGAAGTATCTGTTGGTTGGTCAGAATAATACGAACCGAGTTGATCGTAATAATAAAACTCTATATTTTCTTGAGGAAAGAAATTTTCAAAACACTCAAAATATTCGTGTGTGCAAGCTGGTCCACCATGCAACAACAATACTTTTATTGTAGGATTATTGCCAACACGTTTTGTCCAAACGTTGAATTTTCCAACCGGTGTTTCAATTGGAATTAATTTTATGTTTCCTGTTTGCACTTCTTTGTTTGTATCAGCAATTGTCGTTTCATTTTTTTGCTGACAAGAAAAGAATAAAATGCATATTATTAATAAAGAAAATAGTTGTTTCATAATTTTAATTTACGAAGTAAATATACCTTATTTAAAAACCAAAAGACCCGATAAGTTTTTGAAACCTATCAAGTTTAATATCTAATAATCTTGTTTCTTTAAGTCTATTTAATGATGATGACCACCAGCACCGTGAACGTGTCCATGTTCTAATTCTTCTGCGGTTGCAGCGCGAACATCAGCAACTGTAACGGTAAAGTTTAATTCTTTTCCAGCCATCGGATGATTAAAATCCATGATAATTGCATCTGGTGTTATTTCGCAAACAATACCTTGAAACTGGTGACCTTGGTCGTCCATCATCGGTAATACATTTCCAACTTTAATTGCGTTTGTGTCTAAGTTGCCATCTTTGTCTTTAAAACTGTCAGAAGGAACACTCACAATATCTTGTTCGTTGCGCACACCATAGCCGTTTTCTGCTGCGACTTTAAAACTAACCGTATCGCCAACAGTTTTGCCAGCTAAGTTCGTTTCAAAATCAGCTAACAACATACCAGCACCTTGTATGTATACCAGTGGTTGTTCTGGATTGGATTTATCAGCAGTTACCAACTCGCCGTTATTATCCACTTTTAGTTCGTAGTGGACACTTACCACCATATCTTTATTTACTAATAGCATAAAAAAAATTTTGGCAAAGATAATATTTATTTACGATTTGAGATGTATGATTTACGATCTACAAACTTACAAATAACATATAACTATTAACCTATAACCTGATTCTTAACCTGAAATTTGCAAAAAAGAGTAACAAATTTAAACTCAAACTACTTAAATTCAGAAATATTTAATATCTGTCTAACGCACGATTAATGCGCTGTGTATAAATTTGTGAAATAAAAAAACAACTAAAAATGGACTCAACTAAAAAATTTCAACAGGCATTTGATACTCTATTAAAAGACTTCAACTCAAAAGTAGAAGAAGTTAAATCAAATATCCAACATCTTACATCTGATGTAAAAATTCAGGTAGAAGGACAAAAAGACAATCTACAGGAATACGGTGAAAAAATAAAAGGAAGAATAAATCAGATTGTAGATGTAGATAAAGTGCGTGCTAATGTTTTAGCTGAAGCAGAGAATGTAGTAGATGAAGCAAAGGTTAGAATTGAAAAATTATTTCATTATATTAATGAACAAGTAAATCAAGGCGAGAAAAAAGCAAAGAAAGCTGCTAATGAATTCTCAAGAAAAGCTGAAAAATTCTCTGCAGAATTTGAAAAAGATGTAAAAAAAGCAACCCAAGGATTGCAAAAAAATGTTGAAAAAGCATCGACCAGATTCGATAAAAATATAAAGAAAACAGAAAAGAAAATTGAAAACAGTGTTGAAAAGGTCACAAAAAATGTGAAGGCTAAAGCTACTAAAGCAAGCAATGTAGTAAAAGCAAAAACTGCTCCATTGGCAAAAAAAGCGGCCGCGCCTGTTAAGAAAGCAGTAGCAAAGAAAGCTGCGGTTAAAAAAGCAACAGTTGCACCGGCTAAGAAAAAAGCATCTAAGTAATTATACCAATAGTTTAACGGATTTTATTTGGTTAGTAAAATTCTAGGGCTCACCTTGTTGGTGAACCCTTTTTTATTTATTCAAGTAAATTATTGGATTCAAGTAAAACATTTTTCTAAAAACTTACGGAGTTTTATCTATTCGCCAAACAAATGGAATCAAAGTGGTAATTGCATAGTGCAAATGCGGTGATTTGCCTTTTGTATTTCCTGAGGTGCCAACCATTGCTATTATTTTATTTGGCGATACAAAAGCAAATTTCTTAGTTTTAATTTCCTGCAGATGTGCGTAATAATGAAACCGCCATTTTGGACCTAATACTACAATTACAATTACATTTCCACATAAACCCAATTGACCAGTATATACTACTATACCATAAGTAGATGAATGAATAGTAGTTCCTACTTTTGCAAAAATATCTACGCCTTTGTGTGTGCCAGATTTTCCCCAAGGATAATACCAAAACGAATGCTGGTTATAACTGTTTTTAGTGGCGCAATCTACAGGCATTTTTAAATTTTGTGGAATTAGAAAGCCTGTTAAAAACAATGCAATTACTGAATAAAAAAAGATTTTCTTCTTAAATACGTTTTGAAACAGGATAATTCCTTTTTGTTATATGTATATACGGAAAAGTGCGAGAAATATTTTGTTATTTGTTAGTACTTCGTTCAAAGAAAATGGTTGCACGTCAGATGACCGTAAAAAAACAGCTACACCATTGCGGTGTAGCCAATCTGGGGAACAGATAATTAAACCGAGGTTTAATCTAATGTAATATCCTTCATTGCATTCGGACGTATTTCAATTTTACTTGGATCTTCAGTATTGTTATAAATCATATAATTAGAAAAATTAGATTCTTCTGATGGAATAGAGCTATCTAAGCTCATGCCATATCGTTTATAAGCTGGTTCTTTTTCTAATTCATATAGACTAATATGATGTTTCTGCATATCTAACGTGATTCGTTTTTTTATCAAATCTCTTTCCAACTCTTGATTGTCGATTTCTTCTACAATCTTTCCTGGGTGTGTTTCAAATAATGAGAATTGAGATTCTGCTAATGTAGAATGCATTGATTCATCATCCATTTCATTTACTAAATGGATTCTTGGTTTATCTACAATTTTAATATCTGACTTTGATTTAGACAAATTTATTTCAAATTCATTTTCATAAGAGATATCATCTTTATGTATTTGCTTAAAAAAATCTTCCTCTTGAATTTCTGCCTGGGATTCTGAACGGCTCTCTTCTTCAATGTCTTCAACTACAATTTTCTCTTGTGTTTTTAATTCATCTGAAACTATATTATTAGTTTGTTCGTTTTGTTTTGTCTGTAAAGTATATACAATTTTTTCATCAGACTGTTTTTTTACTTGTTTGCGTTCTTTACTAATTTCGCCAGTTTGGAATCCTGTTGCTACTAATGTAATTGCAATATCATCGCCTAATTCATCATCTTTACAAACACCCCAAATTATTTCACAATCTGTTTGTGTTTGTTCCTGAATAGATTCTGTAATCAAATCTAACTCACGCATCTTTATTCCATTTCCGTAAGTAATATATAAAACAACACCTTTTGCTCCAAAAATATCTGCATCTTCTAATAAGGGTGAGTTCATTGCTTCCTCAATAGCTTGAGTAGCTCTGTTTTCGCCTGTACCTTTTCCAATACCAATGATTGCAACTCCGCTGTTTGACATTACTCTGCGAACATCATTAAAATCTACATTTATCTTTCCTGGTTTGGTGATAATTTCAGTAATCCCTTTTGCTGCTGTTGTTAATATATCATCTGCTTTTGAAAATGCATCATCTATATCTAAATCAGGAAATATATCATACAACTTATTATTAGATACAATAATTAATGCATCTACGTTCTCTTTCATATTTTGAATACCACGTTCTGCTTTATCGCGTTTAGGTTTTCCTTCATTGGAAAATGGCATCGTTACAATACCTACTGTAAGAATTCCCAACTCTTTTGCAATTTTAGCAACTATTGGAGCTCCGCCAGTTCCTGTGCCACCACCCATTCCAGCTGTCACAAATACCATCTTTGTATTGTTTGATAAATACATGCGTATTTCTTCTTCTGATTCTAATGCAGCGCGTCTTCCTTCTTCAGGGTCTGCGCCTGCACCTAATCCTTCTAATAAGTTTGTTCCTAATTGCACTTTTGTAGGAACAGGACTTTTTAATAAATCTTGTTTGTCTGTATTGCATACGCCAAAATTTACGCCTGGTATACCTTGTTCGTACATATAGTTCACGGCATTGCAACCTCCACCACCAACGCCTAATACTTTGATGATAGAACTATTTTCGCTAAACATTTCAAATTCCATGATACTCAATTTTATGGTTTATTATTTCGTGTCGAAATCTTCGATGTCTGATTTAATCCATTGATTCAATCTTGCTCCCAAACTAGAAACCAACGAACGTCCACCAATTTTCTTTTTAGGTTCTATTTCTTCTTCTGCCACTGAATCTCCTTCTATATTTACAAATGTGTCTTCTGCCATTATTGTTGTAGTTTTTTCTTCTTCTACTTCAATATCTTTAGGAATCGTTGCTTCTTGGAATTGTTCTCCTTTAGATAGTGCTTCTTCATCCTTTAATTTAAATGCACGAATTATTAAACCAATACCTGTTGCATAAATTGGACTTTCAACATCGACAATTTTGGTCGTTGCTAAATGTTCTCTTGGCAATCCTAATCTTGCACTTTGGCCTGTTTCTGATTCTGTTAATTGAGATAAATGCTTTAATTGTGAACCTCCACCAGTTAAGACAATTCCGCCAATTAATTTCTTATCGAATTTAGAAAGATTGATTTGAAAAGCAACATGTGCCAAAATTTCTTTAACACGTGCTGAAATTACTTTTGATACAGCTAATAAATTTACTTCATTCTTTCCTATTGCTTTTGTTCCGCCTTCACCTTGTATGAAAACATGTTTATTTCTTAATTCTTCAAAAGGAATAGCACTTCCGTACCGAACCTTTAATACTTCTGCCTGATCACGTAATATTCTGAAATCTTTTAAGTCTTCAGTAATGATATTTCCTCCTAAAGGAATAACTGCGGTATGACGAATTACAAAATTTTCAAAAATGGCAATATCTGTTGTTCCACCTCCAATGTCTACTAAACATACACCACCTTCTAATTCTTCTTTACTCAACACAGCATCAGCAGAAGCCAAAGGTTCTAATTCTATGCTTGCTACTTCCAAGCCTGTCATTGTAATACATCGTTCGATATTTTGGATAGCAGTTTCTGCGCCAGTTATAATATGAAAATTTCCTTCTAGTCGGATTCCCATCATTCCAATAGGTTCATTATAAATGCCTGGCTCATTGTCTACAATATATTCTTGTGGCAAAACATGAAGTATTCTGTCACCAGGTGGCAATGCCAATTTATACATTTCATTTTTCAGTTTTTGAATATCTTCATAACTAATCCATGTATCATTGTTGTTACGTGTTAAAATTCCACGGTGCTGTAAACTTTTTATATGTTGTCCAGCAATACCAACGTGTACCTTATGAAATTTAATTCCTGATTGACGCTCTGCGTCCATCACAGCTTTCTTAATAGAATCTACAGTTTTAGCAATATTAACTACGACACCTCGTTGGACTCCAAAAGATGGGCAATTTCCAATACCCAATATTTCAATCTTTCCAAATTGATTTCTTTTGCCAACTAATGCTGCAATTTTTGATGTGCCGATATCAATAGCACAAACAATATTTTCTGTTGGGTCTGTTAAATTTTTTTCCATTTCGGATTTCATTACATTATTAACTTGCATATTTATTATTTTTATTTTAAGCAAACGACTTGATTTTTATACATTATGTTTATAACCTTATAATAGTCCCATCCTACTTTCTTCAAAACATCAAAATAAAAGATATCTAATCTTGATATTTTTTGTTCAATATTCTTCTCATCACCAAAAAGTATAGTACAATTTCCAAATCTAGGAATGAGTTCTATTTGAGTTTTTTCGTTAATGTTATATTGTCCAATCATTGTATGCCAAAGTTTATTTTTATTTATAGTTTGAATGATTTTATATATTTTTTTTAACTCCTTACTTTGAACGTTTATTGTAGTATCACAAGTTTCTATAATATTTCCAGTTACTATTGGAACTTTTGCAGTAAAATTATTTGTAATCGGAAACTTAATTCCATTCTCATCAATATAAAATGATTGTCCTTGTAGATTATAAACTCTTATAATCGGTTTTCGTTGTATAATTTTTATATTGAGGTTTCCAATATCGTCTATATATGCGTTAGAAAATTTTACCTGTGGGATTATTCTCACTTTTTTTTCAATATTTTCTAAATCTTTTCCAGAAAGTATTTTATTTTTAACTTCAAAATTTTCTTCAATTACGTCCAATACTTGTCTTTTATTTACTAAGAAGTTTCCCGTCCAATCATCAATTCCAATTTCAATTTTTTCTACCTGATTATCATCACGATTTAATTTAGCCATTATAATTAAAAATACAAATGCAGAAATTCCAAGAAACATGGAAATCCGAAGTAAAATATTTTTAACAGTTTTATTCATTTTTTTAATCAGGTTAAGCTGGTTTTATTAATGCTTCAAACATTCTTTTTATTTCGATCACCTTAGTATCTATATCACCGGCACCAACCGTAACTACAACTTCTAGATCATTATTATTCATGAGCAACTCTAGTAAGTTGTCTTTAGTTACAATAGATTTATTTGCAATGGAAACTTTATCAAAAATAATCTTACTGGTTACGCCTTCAATTGGTTTTTCTCTTGCTGGATAAATATCTAATAATAGTAATTCATCTGCTTTTGATAAAGATGCAGCAAATTCATCACATAAATCCTTAGTTCTAGAATACAAATGTGGCTGAAATATGATAGTTATTTTTTTATTTGGATATAATTCTTTTGCTGCTGAAATGGTTGCATCTAATTCTCTTGGATGATGTGCATAATCGTCAATATAAACAAAATTTCCATTTCGAATATGCGTTTCAAATCTTCGTTTCACACCTTTGAAAGATGCTATTGCATTTTTAATGTCTTCATCTGAGACACCAATATTTATAGCTATTGCGATGGCACCAACTGCATTTTCGATATTGTGTTTTCCACCATAATATGATTTTACAGTTGAAAGAATGCCATTTGGATGTACTATATCAAATGTATATTCACCATTATTTATTTTTAAATTTTTAGTATAATAATCTGATGAATTATCAGATAAGCTATATCTATAATTGGTAACGTTTCTATTTAATATCTTTTCTGCAACAGAAGAATTAGTAATTAAGATTCCATTTTCTCTTACTTTATTACAAAATTGATGAAACGAATTTTCGATTTCTTCGAGGTTTCCATAAATATCTAAATGGTCTGTATCTACTGAAGTAACCAAAGCAATATTTGGTTCAAGATTTAAAAAAGAACGATCAAATTCATCTGCTTCAGCAACTGCATACTCATTTCCATCTATAAAATTTGAATTGAAATTAATACAAATTCCACCTAAAAATGCAGCAACACTTTTATTTGACGAATGCAAAATATGTGCAACAATAGATGACGTTGAAGTTTTTCCGTGCGAACCTGCTATAGAAATATTGAACATAGAATTTGCTACCAAGCCTAATATTTGCGAACGTTTTCGCACTGTATAATTATTTTGTATATACCAATTGTATTGCAAATTATCTTTGGGAATTGCTGGTGTGAAAATGATTAATTCAGCATTTTTATCGAGTGTTTCTACCTTGTCTTCGAATGTGATTTGTATTCCTTCATTCTCTAATTTATCTGTTAATGTGGTACGTGTTTTATCGTAACCAGAAACTATTTTACCATGTAAATTAAAATAACGCGCCAACGCACTCATACCGATGCCACCGATGCCAAGAAAGTAGATACGTTGTATGTTGGTTAAGTTTACCATTATTTTGTCTGAATTTGGATTTGTTGGATTCTAAGATTTTTGTATTTCGTTAGTAATATATTCTACTATTTCATTAGCTGAATTTGTTTTTGCTAGTGCTTTTACGTTGGTTGATAGTTCGTTTAATTTTGTTTCATCTTTTATTAATTTCAAAAGTATATTTCCTAATTTTTCTTTTGCTTCAATATCTTTAATTAAAATGGCTGCATTTTTATTGACTAATGCCATTGCGTTTTTTGTCTGGTGGTCTTCGGTAACATTTGGTGATGGAATTAGAATAGTTGGTTTACCGATGATACATAATTCCGAAATAGACAATGCACCTGCACGAGAGATGATTATATCTGCTGCGCTGTATGCTAAATTCATTTCTTTTATAAATTGGTGGATTTTAACGTCAGACAAGTTTTTATTTTTTGTTCTTTCAATAATTCCATCGTAATAAATTTTTCCTGTTTGCCATAATAACTGAAAGTCATTTTCAGAAAATAATTCAATATTTTTTTCAATAGATTCATTAATAGTTCTTGCACCTAAACTTCCACCAATTATTAAAATTGTTTTTTTGTTTTGATTTAAATTAAAGAAAGAAATTGCTTCGTTTTTTGCAGGCAAAGCTGATGTAATATCTTTTCTTACAGGATTTCCTGATAATATAATTTTCTCTTCTTTAAAAAATTGATTTAAATTATCGTACGCAACAAAAATCTTTTTTGCAAATTTTGATAAAATTTTATTTGTAATTCCAGGATATGAATTTTGTTCTTGGATAAAAATTTTGATGCCAAATAGTGTAGCAATAAATAAAACAGGTCCACTTGCATAACCACCAACTCCAATGCATGCATCAGGTTTAAAATCTTTTATCACTTTATATGCCTGAAATAAACTCTTTAATAATTTAAATGGAAATAATAAATTTTTTGGCGTCAAACTTCTTTGTAATCCTACTACTTCGAGTCCAATAATTTTATAACCTGCTTGTGGTACTCTTTCCATTTCCATTCTGCCAATAGCACCAACAAATAAAATTTCACAATCAGCATTCAGTTGTCTGAATGCATCAGCAATTGCCACTGCAGGAAAAATATGTCCGCCAGTGCCACCACCTGCTATAATGAATTTATATGTTTTTAATTTCTCAGTCATTAATTATTATTACTTTACCCATGTATTTCGTCTACGACTTTTTGTTTTTCATTCTTAGTAGGAAATGATGATTTTGAATTTTCTTCAATCTGTCTACTCACACTTAAAATAATTCCAATTGCAAATGCATTAAACCAGATACTTGTGCCACCCCAACTTATGAAAGGCAATGTAATTCCTGTATTTGGCAGTAAGTGCACATTTACACCCATATGTATAATCGCTTGTAAGACTATGCTTACACCAAGTCCAACAGCCATTAAAGCACCAAATGCGCGTGGACTATTTTTAACAAGAATAATTAAACGCCACATAAAGAATAAATATAAAAACAAAACGAACGCACCACCTAACATACCATATTCTTCTATTAAAGTAGCGTATATAAAATCAGAAAATGCGTCTGGAAGAAAATTACATTGTGTGCTTTTTCCTGGTGCAATGCGAAATAAACCACCTTTTGCAATAGCAATAAAAGCCTGTTTTTGTTGAAAAAAATCGTCCGAATTATAATCTGGATGCTGCCAGCTTTCTACCCTTTGCAGCCACACATCAGCGCGTCCATGATCTTTTACAAAAAAATAAGAAAATGCAAAAATTGCACTTGCCATTATGAATCCACCTGCGCCAATTGCTAAAATAAATCTAGTGCTTACTCTTCCAATAAATAAGACAACTATGCAAGTAGCAAATAAAATTCCTGCAGATGAAAAATTATCAATCATAATTAATCCACAGATAACTACAATAGGCAACATAATATGTAAGATGACTTCTTTTATATCTTTTATGACGCCTTGTTTTTTTGACAACATACGCGAAGTATACATGATTAATGCTAATTTAGCAAAATCTGACGATTGAAATGTTAAGCCAATCATTGGAATCCGAACCCATCTACTTGCATCATTTATTCTTACACCAAAAAATTTCGTATAAAGTAACAATGGCACTGAAAGTATTAACATCATCTGTGCAATACGTGAAAAATATCTGTGATCAATTTGATGTACAACATAAGTAATAAATAAACCTACACCAAGTATAAGACCATGTCGCAATAAATAATATTCAGTATTTCCGTGTTCATTTTTATAGGCTAAAGAACGTGTAGAACTATAAACCAATAACAAAGAAATTGCGCTTAGTATTGCAACTATGTACCAGACATACTTATCACCTTTTATATTATTTACAATTCTTCCTAGCATATATTTTAAGAATTCTGATTAAAGATTTAAAACATTTCGTTTAAATTGTTTACCTCTGTCCTCGTAATTTTCAAATAAATCAAAACTTGCACAGCAAGGTGACAATAATACGACATCGCCTTTATCGGTAATATTATATGCCATTTGCACAGCCTGTTGCATATTCTGAGTATCAACGATATAGCCAACTTCTGATGCAAATGCTTCATGTAGTTTTTCATTATCTTTTCCGAGACAGATAATAGCCTTTACTCTTTTATTGACTAAATTCTTTATTAATGTGTAGTCGTTTCCTTTGTCCACACCACCAGCTATTAATACGATTGGCTTGGTCATAGATTCCAATGCATACCATGTAGAATTTACATTGGTGGCTTTTGAATCATTAATAAAATCAACACCTCGAATGGTTGCAACAAATTCTAAGCGATGTTCAAGATTCTTAAAATCTTCTAGACTTTCTCGGATTTTGTCATTTCGGACACCGATTAATTTTGCTGAGATGGCAGCAGCCATTGAGTTGTAGGAATTGTGGATTCCATGGATTGAGAGTTCACTGGTTGGCATAGTAAAGTTGTTTTTATTGAGTTCGATAATTAATTGTTGGTTTTCTATATAAGCACCATTGCTTACTTTTTGATTATAGGAAAATGGAATTTTTTGAACTTTTGAATTCACTTTTTGGAAGTGCTTCATGATTACTTTATCATCCAGACAGTAAATAAAATAATCATGTTCATCTTGGTTTTTAGAGATACTGATTTTAGTATCGATATAATTTTCAAATTTGTAATCGTATCTATCTAAATGATCTTCAGTGATATTACACAAGACGGAGATAAATGGTTTGAACGTTATACAATTATCCAATTGAAAACTGCTTATTTCTAAAACAAAATAATCTTTATCTCCATTTGCAACTTGACGTGCAAACGAGGTTCCTATGTTTCCACCTAATCCAACGTTTAATCCAGCCTTTTCTAAAATATGATGTATAAGTGATGTTGTAGTTGTTTTTCCATTAGTTCCTGTAATGGCAATAATTTTTGCACTAGTAAACTGAAACCCAAATTCTATCTCTGAAATAATTGGAATATTTTTTTCTCTTATTTTATTAATAATCTCTGCTTTATCAGCTATTCCAGGACTTTTAATAATAGTAGTTGCTGATAATATTATTTCTTCAGTATGCTTTCCTTCTTCAAATAATATATTTAATGAAACCAATTCATCTTTGTATTGCTGTTTTATTTTACCAAAATCAGATACGAATACATCCATACCTTGCTTTTGAGCAAGTATAGCTGCACCAACACCGCTTTCGCCACTTCCTAATATTATTATTTTGTGTTTCATAAAATAAATTCGAAATAAATTATTTTGTTTTTATCTGATTTTTAATGTAACAAATGTGATGACTGCTAATAGTATGCTAATAATCCAAAAGCGTAATACAATTTTTGCTTCGTGATATCCTTCTTTCTGGAAATGATGATGAATAGGTGACATTTTAAATATTCTTCGCCCTGTACCGTATTTCTTCTTGGTATATTTAAAATAACCAACTTGTATTATTACCGATAAACTTTCGATGAAAAATATGCCACATAAAATTGGAATCAATAATTCTTTTCTTACAATTAATGACACTGTAGCTATTACACCTCCAAGCATCAGACTACCTGTGTCGCCCATGAATACAGTAGCTGGATATGAATTGTACCATAAAAAACCTATGGTTGCACCAATGAGTGCAGCACAAACAATTACAACTTCACCTGAATTTGGAATGTAGAGTACATTTAAGTAATCTGCAATTTTTACGTTACCTGAAATATATGCAAAAATGGCAAGCGTAATTAATACGATAACTGAAACTCCAGCAGCAAGACCATCGATACCGTCGGTAAGATTTGCTGCATTAGAAACTGCTGTGATTATAAATATTACAAATGGAATAAAAAATATCCATCCCCATTTTTGATAATCATTCGTAAAAGGTTTTAAAAAAAACGAATAGTCTAATAAATTATCTTTAAAAAAAGGAACATTTGTTTTTAATGCTTTTGTTTCATGAGATAGGAATTTATCTCCAATGACAATTCCCTTTCCTTCGTACATGGCATTTGCTGATGAAAACACATGTTCTGGTTTATCCCAATTTATTACACCATTGGCATCTATTTCGTATTCAAAAACATTATCAAAATCTCGAACTTTTACAGATGGATGAAAATATAAGACGCAACCTACTACCAACCCTAAAACAACTTGCGCCATTATTTTAAACATACCACGCAATCCTTCTTTATCTTTTTTAAACACTTTTATATAATCATCTATAAATCCAATTCCACCCATCCATATCGTTGATACCAATAATAATAGGACATATACATTATCTAAACGTGCAAATAATAGTGTAGGAATAACAATAGCTGCTATTATGATAACGCCGCCCATCGTTGGTGTTCCTTTTTTTTCTACTTGCCCATGTAATCCTAAATCACGTACAGATTCACCAATTTGCATCTTACTCAACCAACGAATTACTCTTCTACCTATCAGCATAGAAATTATCAGAGATAAGATAATTGCCATGGAAGCTCTAAAAGAAATATATTGAAATAACCTTGAACCTGATAGTCCGAAGTTTTCCTGCAAATATTTAAATAAGTAATACAGCATAATAAATTATTGAATTGTTGAATTATCGAATTCTGATTTCATTATTCTTATTTATTCATTTCTAAAAATGTTTCGAGCAATATTGCTTTGTCATCAAAAGGATTTTTTATACCATTTATTTCTTGGTACTTTTCATGTCCTTTACCAGCTAATAGAATTATGTCTTTTGTATTAGCAAGATTACATGCTACTCGAATGGCTTCTCTTCTATCCGTAATTGACATTACTTTATTATAATTATGAGCAGGTACACCTGCCTTCATTTCCTTTATAATTTCTTCCGGAACTTCATTACGAGGATTATCTGAAGTCAAGATTACTTTACTTGATAATTCACTTGCGATATATGCCATTTCTGGTCGTTTAGATTTGTCGCGATTACCGCCACAACCTATCACTGTAATTACTTGTTCATTATGAGTGCGAATTTCATTTATAGTATCTAAAACATTTTTTAATGCATCAGGTGTATGTGCATAATCTACAATACCTATTATTTTATGCATTAATGATATTTGACAGTCAAACCTTCCTTCTGCACCTTTCAATGTAGAGATTGCAGTTAATGCTTCATTTTTTTCCATGCCAAGCAAAACGCACGTAGCATAAATTGCTAGTAAATTATAAGCATTAAAACGACCTGTCATTTGTAAATGCACATCTAATCCATCACATTCAATTATTAATCCTGAAAAAGAATTTTCTAAAATTCTAAATCGAAAATCTGCTAAGCTTTTTATTGCGTAAGAATATTTTTTCGATTTCGTATTTTGCAGCATTATATCTCCACGTTTATCATCAATATTTGTTAAAGCAAAGGCTGTTGATGGTAATAAATCGAAGAATTTTTTCTTCGCATAAATATATTCCTGAAATGTTTTATGATAATCTAAATGATCGTGTGTAATGTTTGTAAAAATGCCACCAACAAATTCTAATCCATAAATTCTATCCTGATCTGCTGCATGAGAACTTACTTCCATGAATGCATACTCACAATTGCCATCAACCATTTTTTGTAATAATGCATTAATAGAAATTGGATCAGGTGTTGTGTGAGTTGAATAAATTTCTTCTTTATTTATTTTATTTACTATTGTTGAGATTAAACCTGAATTAAAATTTTTATTGACATAAATATCATGTAATAGAGTCGCTATAGATGTCTTACCATTTGTACCTGTCACTCCAATCAACTGTAATTTTTTAGACGGATGGTTATAAAAATTACAAGCTATAATTGCCGAAGCTTTTCTTGCGTCGATTACTTTTATATAAACTACAGCCGGATTAATTTCTTCTGGAATCTCTTCACAGACAATAACACTTGCACCTTGCTCAATTACTTTATTTATAAAAGCATGCCCATCTACTGTCGTTCCTTTTATAGCAAAAAATAGATCGTCACTTTTTGCTTGACGTGAGTCTAATTTCAATTGATTGAAAGAGATAGCTGTATCGCCAATAATTTTTATTGGATTGACTTGGTCTAATATTTCTCTTAATTTTTTCATTAATTTAAAAACAGTTGTATTGAACTTCCCTTTATTATTTGGCTTCCAGCTAATAGAGATTGCCCTTTTACTTTTCCTTTTCCAAAAAAGAAAACTTTTAATCCTTTATTTTCTAAAATATATATTGCATCGTCTAATAGCATTCCACGAACGTTTGGAATTATTTTTTCCTCTATCTCAATTTTTCCAATTCCTATCTTTTTTGTGCTATCACTTTGTAAAAAAGCATATTCCCAATTTTCTTTGAATTCAAATTTTATTTTAAATCTTTTATTAATTTCATTTACTTTATCTGTAGACCCTATTAAGAAAGGAAATGGTTTATTGATTATTGATGAATCAGTATTAATTGCTTGATTTGATTTGATATTAGATGTAATAATTTTGTCAGCCATTGTTTTAAATACTGGCGCAGATACTGCTCCACCTGTTGTAAAAAAACCTTGCGGTCCACCAACAACTACAATACACGAATACAATGGATCATCAGCTGGAAAAAATCCTACAAACGATGATAAATTTTTTTCTGTGTAACCTGTGCTACCAAAACTCATTTTCGCTGTTCCTGTTTTACCTGCAATTTGGTAATGTGGTGTTTGAATTTTTCGTCCAGTTCCTTTTTCATCTTCTATAACAGCCATTAAAATTTCTTTTGCCATTGTAGCAGCTTGTGGCTTGCATATGCTTTGCTTACTGGATTGTGGTTTATATGCGCGAATTATTTTACCATTGTCTACAACTTGTTGAACCAAGTATGGCTTCATTCTTATTCCGTTATTTGCTATTGCATTATAAAAAGCTAGAATTTGTAATGGTGTTAGTTTTACTTCATATCCATGAGCTATCCATGGTAAAGAAAGTGCGCTCCAATCTTTTGGTTTATAAATTATTGGCGAAGGTTCACCTTTTATATCTATAGCTGTTGATGTTGTTAAACCAAACTGTTCTAATTTATTATAAAATCTTTGTTTGTTATTGCTATAAAATTGTGTTGTCCATTTTGCGATTGCAACATTAGAAGAAATTGCCAATGCTTTTCTCGCAGTCAAAAAACCATATTGTGTATTATGTCCATCGTCAGTTAACACTTCACCTGCAAACACTGCACTAGCATGATTTGAATTTATGGAATCTGAAGGCGTTATAAATCCATCATCAAACAATGCTAAATAAGCTGCAGTTTTAAAAACAGAACCTGGTTCATTGCATAATCCTATTGCATAATTATAATTTTCTGTATAAGAACCATCCGTATTTTTTCCAAGATTCGCAATCGCTTTAATGGCACCTGTTTTTACTTCCATTAAAATAGCACAACCAAAATCTGCCTGATATTCTGTTACTGCTTGCAATAAAGTAGATTCTGTTATATCCTGTAATCCTAAATCAATAGTTGTTATAATATCGTACCCATTTTTAGGTTCTATTTGTCCAGTACCTTTTATTGGTATCCATTCGCCACCTGCAATTTTTTGTTTAAGTATTATTCCATTTATGCCTTTTAATAATGAATCGCATGCTTCTTCTAATCCAATGTCTTGAGCATTATTACGTATTAACCCAATGGTACGTTGTGCTAATTGACCAAATGGATTTTTCCTTTCTTGATGTGTTTCTATAATTAAACCGCCTTTAAATTTACCTTCTCTAAAAAGAGGCCATGTTTTTATGTTTTTTAATAAAGTATAATCTGCTTTTGAACATAAAGAGAAATAACGTTTCTTATCATTCCTTGCTTTTTTAAGCTGTTGTCTGTAACCTTCAATAGTATTTAAGTTAAAATGCTTCCACATATAAAACGCTAGTGAATCTACATTTTGTTTAAAAATTTCATTCGTCATGGCTTTGGATGCAAAATCAATATGCAATTCGAAATATGGAACGGATGTTGCTAATAGTTTATCATCTGCAGAATAGATATTTCCTCTTTCAGCTGTTATCTCAAAATAGCTGGTAGTTAAGCTGTCTGACAAAGCTTTCCAATGATGTTCCTTATCCGTTTGAATCTGGTATACTTTTCCCAAAACTGCAATACCAAAAAGCAAACAAAAAAAACCAATTAAGTAAATGCGAAATAATATGTTGGATTTAATATTCAATTAATAGATTTAAAGTTTAGTTTAATGTTCCTTTTTTTACGTCTATTTTTTTGGGTGATTCCTTTAATGCTTTTAAACCATAAGGTTCCAATATTTTTTGTAACGCTGACTGTTTGCTTTTTTGATTCATCTCTGTTTTAACAGTCATATATTCCCAGCGTAATTCTTTTATTGTTTCCTGTTTCTTAGAAATTCCACGATTTAATCGGACTGATAAGTGTGTATTAAAAATTTCTATCACGCCAATAAATACTATAGCTACTACAAATAAAAAATTATGTATTACCTGTGCATAGGAAATAAAATCATCTATTCCGAATGCTCGCAAAACACTTTCCACTATTTTTTGGAAACTGTTTTGTATTTTAATCGGTTCGATATATATTTCTTCTGTCATTTTATTTTTTCTGCTATTCTCAATTTTGCACTTCTTGCTCTTGAATTTATTTTCAATTCTGAGACACTTGCTTCAATCGGTTTTCTGGTGATTACTTTTAGATGATGTTCAAAATTTCCAAATACATCTTTTTCAGGTTCACCTTCAAAAACACCATTCTTCATAAAGTTTTTAGTTAATCTATCTTCTAAAGAATGATAGCTCATGATTACCAATCGACCACCTTCATTTAAAACGTCTTCACTTTGTTGCAAGAAATCTTTTATCGCATTCAACTCATCGTTTACTTCAATTCTTATTGCTTGAAAAACCTGTGAAAAATATTTTACTTCAATTCCTTTGGAAACTGTTTTGCAGATATCAACTAAATCTTTAGTAGTTTCTATTGGTTGAACGCTACGTTGTTCTATGATTTTATTTGCCAATGTTTTTGCATTGATGACTTCACCATAAAATCCTAAAATGTTTTGAAGTTGTTCTGCAGAATAATTATTCACCACCTCTTTTGCGCTGATACCTTCTTTTGTATTCATGCGCATATCTAAGGGTGCATCGAAACGAGTAGCAAAGCCGCGAGATGGTTCATCGATTTGGTGTGATGAAATACCAAAATCTGCTAAGATGCCATGTACGCGTGTGATGCCGTGCAATTTTAAAAATCGTTTTAGGTGTCTGTAATTTGCTTGTATTAGTGTGAACCGATTATCGTTTAGCACATTACGTTTTGCATCTTCATCTACATCAAATGCAATCAATTTTCCATTCTCACTTAATCGTTCCAATATTTTTTTTGAATGTCCGCCGCCGCCAAAAGTTACATCTACATATATTCCGTCCGGTTTTATTTGCAAACCTTCTATACACTCATTCAACATTACCGGAATATGATACATGTAATTTTTTCTCTGTTTTTTTAAAAGAACTATTTATTGTTACTGTTTAATTTTGACCAAATCTCATCAGCCATTTGCGCAAAATTTTCCGGCTCTTTTGCTACCGTGCTGTAATACACTTCGCTGTTCCAGATTTCTATCACATCGCCATACGCTAAAATCACTACTTCATCTTTTATGTTTCCAGCATCTGTCAATCTTTTCGGAATTAAAACTCTGTCGTTACTATCTAATTCTACTTGCGTAGCTGCTTGGTAGAAATAGCGCAAAAATTCTCGCTCTTTAGATTGGAAATAGCTCAGTTTATTTAATTCCTGAGTGATGGTGTTCCATTGTGTGATTGGATATAAACGCAAGCAATTGTCCAAACCTTTATTGATGACATACTTTGTACGTGTATCTTCTGAGATTTGGCGCAACAAATCAGTAGGTAAACGAAGGCGGCCTTTGCCGTCTACTTTTACTTCATATTGACCTGTTAATGCGTTCATCTGGTGGTTAGAAAAATTTGATAGACAAAAATAGAATAAAAGTCACACAAATTCCCACTTTCTACCACTTTTTACCGTTGATTATCATGTTAATAAGTCTAAAATTGTGCATATCTACATTAATTTTGTGCATTGCATGTGGATTTCAATATTAATTAATTGATTATCAATAGTAAATTATGAACATTTACTTATAAACAAATTGAAAAATGTAGATAAGATATCTGAAATATTAATGCCAGATGCGTGGAATCAAGGCACAAAAAAAGGCTGATTCAAAAATGAATCAGCCTTGTCAAAATATTTTGCTAAAAAACTATCTGTCTTCTCTTTCTCTGGCGCGGTCTACCATTGGTTTTCCCGTACCTTTGTTACGTTTGTATACCGCTAAGATCTGTTCTGCATCCTGACTATTGGTTGCAAAAAAGGAAAAATTATCCAGAATTCTGATATCATCAATTTTCCTGGAATCAATACCAGCATCATTTTTCAATTCTTCTAATAAATGTCTTGGAGTCATGCCATCTGCTCTTCCTTTTGCAAAAAACAAACGTACTGAAGAAGAATTTCTTCTTCTTGGTGCGCTTTCTCTATCACGGCTTGGTGCATCACTTCGTCTGTCATCACGTCTTTCAAATCTGCTATCGCTTCCACTTCTTCTATCTCTATCGCCTCCACGTCTGTCTCTGTCGTTGCCACGTTCGTATCGGTTTCCAAATTCCTCTTTAACAGCTTCTCTAATTTGTTTGTAGGATGCAATATTTAATTCATCTTTTG
>JANNVS010000187.1:0-1837 GCA_031414515.1 Sphingobacteriales bacterium
AATAAGAATAATATTATTCCACTCAGAATTATTCCAAAAGCAAATAATATAAATTGCAATTCTGCTGTACAGAAAATAAATAACCAGACAAAAATACCTACTAAAGCAGGAATAGGATACAATGGCATTCGATATGGAAATGGTTCCTCTTTTTTTCTTTTGTGTAATAACAGAATGCCTACGCTCTGACTTACAAACTGAATTAAAATTCGCATGATGATAATTGCAGAAATAATTTCTTTCATTTTAAATAATAGTGAGAAACAAAGTGCAACACCACCTAATATTAATAATGATAAATGTGGAAAGTTTTTAGTTGGATGTACTTTTGAAAAAATCTTAAAGTAATTGCCTTCAATTGCAGCGGCATAAGGTACGCGCGAGTAACCCAACATCACTGCAAACAAGGAAGTAATCGCAATAAATAATATTAATCCAGTCGCAATATTAGCTACTGCTGTACCATATATTTTTTCAAAAAAAGTACTCACTATAAATTCAGAATCTTTTGCTTCCTGCCAAGGAATAACACCTAACACAACAATTTGCATTGATAAATACAAGACTGTTATTCCTAAGATTGAAATAAAAATACTTCTTGGAATATTTTTTTCAGGATTTTTAATTTCACCACCTAAGTGACAAACATTATAATATCCTAAAAATGAATAAACGGTTTTAGTAGAAGCATGACCTAATCCAATAAAAAATAATGGCGTTAAACTAAATGCATCTTTTGGATATGTAAATGCTAAAGAAGGTTCAAAATGAGTGAGTCCACTAATGATGAGCCAAATGATAGTTCCACATACTATGATACCCATGAAGACAGATATTTTACCTATATCTGTTATTTTTCTGTACAATAAAAAAATTAAAAATAATACTAAAGAACCAGAAACACATTTTTGTTGCCAGATTTCTAATGGCATGAGATATTGCAAATAACTCGCAAAACCTATTGCACCGGATGCAATAACTAAAGGCGCCTGAATAGTGGTTTGCCAAATGTATAAAAATGAAAACAGTCGACCATATTTTTCTTTGCCGAATAAGTTTTGTAGGAATACATAACTGCCACCTGCTTGTGGCCACTTAGCACCTAATTCTGACCAAACACAACCATCGCAAAAGGATAACAACGCACCAAGCATCCATGCAATTATACATTGCGGTCCGTTCATAGCACCGATGATAAATGGAATGGTAATGAATGGACCAATACCTACCATGTCAATCATATTAATGGCAACTGCTTGGCGTAAATTTAGGCCACGAATAAGTTTATTCATTAATATACTTTTGGTTTATATGGAATAATCTTTAATTGTTCAAAAAACAAATTACATTTTTCTTTTCCACTTTCTCCATTCATTGTGAAATACCAAAATTGTTCTAAATCACCTTGATTCATTGCTAATTGCATTGTGCCTTGTGACTTATGTTCTGCAATTTCCCAGTTTACAATTATTTTATAACTCAATGCATTTTTATATCCAAACTTTACACTTTTGTCAAAAAAATACATCGATGTATTGCCTTCAACCTTTGATTCGGAATAATTTTTTAGTTGAGAGAAAGTTGATTTTATAGTATCGTTTTTATTAGAACCAGTTACACCTAGAATAATTGGTCTTTGTTCAACTGGTATTGATTGTATCGTTCGTAATGCTAACAATGCAGCAGCTTTATGATGAGCATGCGTTTCCATTGTTGGCAATAAACAAAAAACAAAATCATATTTTGTTTTTGTCATAATTTCTTTTAATCGTGTTGTTACTAAAGAAATATTCCAAGTCGTATCTAAAGGTTCACGTTCGTCTAATCCATAATGTGC
>JANNVS010000188.1:0-4483 GCA_031414515.1 Sphingobacteriales bacterium
AAACTTAATTCTAAATTTTGTGAAATATTACGTGTGTAGGTGCCACTCCAAATAAAATTTTTACCAGGTTGCAATCCTTCCAAAATAGTATAAGACTTTGTCGTACCATTTTCACCACTATACTTCACTAATGCCAACGTAAATCTGGTTTCCAACGTATTTTTAGTGGCTTTGCTGTAACGTAATTCCAATTCCATTTTATTGGACAATGCCTTTTCACCGCCTAATCCAGCATCATTTTTTTTCTGCATAAAACCATAACTGATAGACGTTCTAAGCATCGTTTTAAAATTATATGTAAATTTCGGTTCGATATTATAACTTCTAATAACATAGTCATTTGGATGAAAATAATCAGAAACTAAAGATAGTTTTGATTGAATAAATTTCATATTTAAAGTAAACTTTTGACTTAAATTATAATAGGCTTCCAAAATATTATCCATTCGACTTCGAGTATCAAACCCATTTATCAGCAAAACTTTATCATTTACTAATTGATTAGTAAAAGTGAAGGAATAAATCGGATCACCGGAATTAAAGATGAGCGTGTTTCGTATACTGGAATTGAGCGTAATAGTATTAGAATCTGAAGTTCTAAACACAAATGGATTGAATACTTTTAATACATTTCCTTTATATGTTTTTCTTCTGATTTGCAAATAGGATTGCAAGGTAAGTTTTGACATAAAATTTTTAAATCCATCTTGATTAAACCAAATAGCTTTAGGCTGTATAGTTATATTTTGTGTGTATGCCGTAGAATTGGCTCTTACGTATTCATTAAGGTCAGTAAGTACACGAACAAATTGTGCGCTATCATTAAACTGTGACTGTACAAACTCATTAATTTCTCTGATTCCATTTTGATTCTGATCTATCCATCTATAATAACCTTGTCCAGATGGCACCTCTACATAAGTGAATTGCCTGACTCGTTCTCTTCCACCACCTAATTCATAAATAAAATTTAATCTTAAAAAACCTTTTTTTATCCTTGCACCGTATTCAGTTCGACCTAAAAAAGTTTGTTCAGGCTGTTGCTGAATGGTAGTATCTTCTACTTGTAAATTTCTATACGTAAATGTCCAATTAAAACTCTGATTTTTTAGTTGGTTTGCACTTCCTCTAAATTCTAAAGTATGCGCTGTGGTAGAATCTTTAAACGCTGCGTTTTTAACTTCAATATCTTTTCGATATTTATATTCCAACATAAAATTCCATTTTGCAGAATCTGGCATAAAAAACTGAAAAGACAAATTATTATTTCTAAAAGAATTCTTTTGTAATTCATTTGTAACCCTATTCTTAAACACATTATTTTCCTGAAAGAACCCAAAACCAAAACCAATGCCACGTGCTTTAGCAATAGAATAAGCAACATTGAAGGATGGTCTTAGAAAAGTAGATTTATATAAAGAATCTTGTGTGTTTAAAATTCTGGCATCTGCATTTATTCTTAAATTCTTATAATTTGAAGAAAATGTCAACCAGTTTTCGAAACCTTTATATTTTTTTTGTCTTATGAAAGTAGAAAATTTATAGCCTGCTGTTATGTTGTGCTTAATATCAAATAAGCCTGTCTGATAGCGCGCTATGTGTTCTGTATTATTGAGTTGGTTTGTAACATTCCAATCACGGATAAATTCAACATTCCTATAGGGTTCAATTTGTTGAAAATTTTGGGCTTTAAACTCATAGTTTATGGCATTTGTGAATACTAGATTTTTCCGAAAAGAATCAATTCTACTTAATTGTACATTTGCTGCATATCCTTTATTTTCTTTCTTGCCAATTGGCGAATATAAATTTTTATCGAAATTAGAAAACGCCATTTCTGCACGAACTTTCATAGCATTGTTTATTTGATAGCTTGTACCAAATGTAAATAGTAACTGACTTTTTGGTGTCACCAATAAAATAAGAGGCTCGTAACTTCCTTGTGGAGTACCACTTAAAGGCGCAACCCATTGGTATACACGTACATTATTTGTGTTTTTAGTGGGAATATAATTTCCTTTGTTTAATCCTACAAAAGAAAAAGTCAATAAATATTTTGCACTATCTGGATTTGTTTCATATACAAATATAGAATCATATAAAATGGCATTCACAGTTGTATCTATTTTTTTATATTGAACTCTATTCGGATCAAAAGTCGCTTCTCTAACGCCAGAAATAAAAGCATTTGTGATATCATTACCAATGCTAGCTAAATAGGCTTTAGTACTATCAGATATTGTATTTGTAATGGGTTTGCTTTTGGCATCTTGTTCTGAATATACTTGTGTAAAAATAGTTAGCTTCTTCCATTGGAAATTAATGCCTTCATGAACTGTGGTTCTAAAATAATTTCGGTCTGAATATTCAAATTCTACTACAATCCTAGAATCTTTTGTAATTAAGAAACGTGGCATAAAAATCAACTCACCTGTATTGTAATCCATAATATAATCAAGCAACTCACCTCTTTGTAAGCGTATTCCATCAACAAAAATTTTCTCACTACCTGCAATTACTATTATAAATGTTTCATTATTATTTCCAATGAGTCGATATGGACCTTGATTTCCTTCTGTTCCCTGAAATATATTACGTGTAAATTTTCCTCTGCTTACTGCTAACGAAGTTGAAGTTTGCAATTGGATACCATTCTTAAATTTTAAATTATTAACATAACTTCCACCTTGTAATTGTTTAGAAAATTTCATAAAATAGCTGTCAAAACTTTTCAATGTATAATCACCTGCAATTATGATATGAGGATCTTTCTTTAATTGAATATAAATTTTATCGAAATCCTGTAATTGTTGCGTAGTACCATCAGGTTGCAACGGAATATTGTTATCCGTTAATGCTGCAGTAATTTCTATTCCATTAGCTATTTTTCCACTTAGTCGTAAATCTAGATTTGAGTTTAATGTCAAATCCTGTTTGGAACCAAATTGAATTCCACGTGCAAAATTTCCACTATAACTCAAGCCACCAAAATCTAAAAAGGAAGCCGTTTGTTCTACTTTAGGCTGATAGTAGAATCGTTCATAAAAAAGAGAATCACCTTTTCGAATTAGGTTTGGATTTTTATGTTGTACTAATTTTATCAAATTAGTAGGAAACGACCTATACGAAACTAAAATAGAGTCGGGTTTTTTACCAACTTTGAAAATCAATCTTCCTGATGCAAAATCTAACTCATATTCATCTTTTAGAATAGGTTCATTTGTTTTAAAATTTCTTATCAGAAATGTATTTGGAAAGATACTAAGTGTATCAATAAATATCGTATCAGATACACACGACAAAACTTTATTTCGCAAATTGGAGTATTGTAAAAAATCTGACATCGAAGATTGTGCTTCGACATAAAACAGGCTACATAGTAAGCTCCAAAATAGTATTGTCCGTTTAAAAAGCATTTATTAGTAAAGGTAAAAATAGAGACATTATTGTATTAAGAGGAAATTATTTACTTTGCAGTTGCTTATTTCTTATCAACTTATGAATTTAACTGACATTATAAAAAACCGAAGAACTGTTAAACCTGAAGAATTTAATGGCAATATCATATCAAATACTGATATAAAAGAACTATTAGAAGCTGCGAATTGGGCGCCAACGCATGGAATGACGGAACCTTGGCGGTTTGTTGTGTTTTCTGATGCAAAACAATTTGGACAAATCCACGCTGATTTATACAAACAGGAAACTGCACCTGAACAGTTCTTACAAAAGAAATACGATACTATTTTACACAAACCTGATTTTGCTTCGCATTTAATAGTTATTGCCATGAAACGAGGCGCAAATCAAAATATTCCTGAAATTGAAGAATTAGCAGCAACAGCATGCGCTGTGCAAAATATTTTATTAGTGTCTGCTGAGAAAAAAATCGCTGTATATTGGGGTTCTGGTGGCATGTGTTATCATCCAAAACTTAAAGAATATTTTGGATTTGGTGAACAAGATAAAATTCTAGGATTTTTGTACTTAGGTTATACTGATAAAGTACATCAAGAAGGTTTTAGAAATAGTGGTATTGGTGAGAAAACAATTTGGTTTAATACATCAAACTCTTAATCACCAACCCAACCAGCGCTGCAATTAATACAATTTGCGGTTCTTGTATTTTTTTAAATTTATACAATACAAATCCACTTGCAAATGCAATTAATGCAGTTGGAATATCAATTATAGAACGTTGTGCTAAAATCAATACTGCACCAACAATGGCACCAATTGCAGCAGCCGTTACACCATCTACAAATGCTTTTATATAAATATTTTTTGCAAACTTTTTAAAATATGGTGCTGGCAAAACCGTTAATATATAACACGGCAAAAATACACCGAGTGCAGCAAGTGTTGCTCCTTTTATGCCTGCAACAATATAACCTATGAAAGCAACAGTTATTACTACAGGTCCTGGTGTAATCATAGCAACTGCAACTGCATCTAAAAATTGTTGTTCTGTTAGCCAATGATA
>JANNVS010000189.1:0-1733 GCA_031414515.1 Sphingobacteriales bacterium
CTTTGCTTTAGCTTAGGTAAATCTGTATGTTTTTCTCAATAACGACAATCCGTTAATTTCCCTTAAATATCTAAAAGATTACCAAAATGTTTATAAATTTGTACTGTAAACGTAAATACGTATTCTTAAATTTGGTACGCAATTAAAATAAACGGCAACATTGCCTGTTAATGATAGAAAAAATAACTGTTGGAACCTACAAATGTAAAAGACCAGGAATATTTCCATAAAGTGGTTGATTGTCAATATGCCTGTCCTGCACACACACCTGTGCCGCACTACATTCGTCTTATTGCACAGGAAAAATACGCAGAAGCCTATATGGTAAATTGGGAATCAAATGTATTTCCTGGAATACTCGGTCGTACCTGCGACAGACCTTGCGAACCGGCTTGCCGCAGAGGAAGACTGGAAGATGAAGAACCTGTGGCTATTTGCAGATTGAAACGCGTTGCCGCAGACAACAAAGGTGATATCGAAGACCTGTTACCGAAAAAACCTACGACGATGAACGGCAAAAAAATTGCACTCATCGGCGCAGGTCCATCTTCCTTAACAGTTGCAAGAGATTTAGCAGTACTCGGCTACGAAATACATTTGTTCGACGACCAGGAAAAAGGCGGCGGTATGATGCGAAGCCAGATTCCATCTTTTCGTTTGCCTGCAGAAGTATTAGACGGTGAAGTCAACCAGATTTTAAATATTGGCGTACACACACATTTCAAAACCTATGTAAAAAGTTTACGCGAAATCATCGACCAAAAATACGATGCCATTTTTGTTGGAACAGGCGCACCAAAAGGTAGAAATTTAGATTTGCTTGGCAGACAAGAAGGAGCTGCAAATATTCATATTGGCATTGAGTGGCTGGCAAGTGTGGCGTTTGAACACACTACAAAAATTTGCGAAAAAGTTATTGTACTCGGTGGAGGAAATACAGCGATGGATTGTTGCCGTACATCACGCAGATTAGGTGGCAAAGATGTGAAAGTAGTAGTGCGCAGTCCGTTTGCAGAAATGAAAGCAAGTCCTTGGGAAAAAGAAGATGCCATACACGAAGATATTCCAATTATAGATAATCATGTACCAAAAAATTACGTTACAAAAAACGGAAAATTAATCGGTATGAATTTTGAAAAAGTGCATGCCGTATATGATGCAAATGGAAAACGTTCCTTAGAACCTACTGGCGAAGCAGAAATATTTATTGAAGCAGATGATGTATTAATCGCAGTAGGACAAGAAAACAGTTTTCCGTGGATAGAAAGAGATTTAGGAATCGAATTTAATAAATGGGAATTGCCTATCGTAAATGCAGATACATTTCAATCAGCAGTACCGCATATATTTTTCGGTGGCGATTCAGCACTTGGACCAAAGAATGTAATTACCGCAGTAGCACAAGGTCATCAGGCTGCTATTTCAATAGATTTATTTTGTAACGGAAAAGCAGTAACAGAACGACCTGCGCCATTCACTAATTTATACAGCACCAAAATGGGTATTCATGAATGGTCTTATGATAGTGTGGTTTCTAACGACGATAGATTTATTGTGCCGCAAGCGGAAAAAGCAGTCGTACTTCAAAATAGAAAAATAGAAGTAGAGTTAGGTTATAATTTACCTACAGGTTTCAAAGAAGCACAACGTTGTTTAAATTGCGATGCACAAACGGTTTTCACAGAAACAAAATGTATAGAGTGCGATGCTTGCATGGATATTTGTCCAACCAA
>JANNVS010000190.1:0-1839 GCA_031414515.1 Sphingobacteriales bacterium
TGGCTAATGACTATTTTATAAACTACAAGCAATGGTAGCCACACTTACTTTACAATTTGCCGTTGATAAAATAGTCTGTGCGCAGGCTTCCAAAGTAGCACCTGTAGTTAGCACATCATCAATTAATAAAATATGTTTATGTTCCAGTGATTTTGGTTTTTTAATGGTGAATGCTTTACCTACATTTTCCCAGCGTTCTGTTCTGGTTTTTCTGGTTTGTGTTTCTGTATTAATATCTCTTGAAATTACATTTGTCATCAAATCCACATTTAAAATTTCGTTCATGCCTTCTGCAAATAATTCGCTTTGGTTATAACCGCGCAACTGTTGTTTTTGCGGATGCAATGGCACAGGAATAATAGTAGTAACGTCTTTTAGGTAAGAATTATTTTGCAAACGCTCAGCAAAAATTCTACCGATGAAAATTGCCAACTCTTTTTGTTCGTTATATTTAATGTTGTGCATGATATTTTGCACTTTCTCACCTTTGGAAAAGAATAATAGCGATGTAGCAAATTCAATATTCACTCTGCCACGAAACATTTTTTCTACAGGATTATCTTTGATAGTTTCAAAATTGGTGAAAGGCAGTTCCATACTGCAATTTAAACACAAATGCTCTTCACCTTTTGCCAACGGCACATCGCAAGCACCGCATAATTTCGGATAAAACAATCGATAAAAATCGACAGGATATTCTAATAGTGATTTCAAAATTTATGGATTATACATATCAACAGTAAATTGATTCTGATATGTATCAACATCAAAATAACGATTATTATCCAGTTGTACATTCATTTTTAAATAAGAAATACCGCCAATACTAAGTTGATTTTCATTAATAATAAAATCGTCGTCCCAACTGATTGCATTCATATCTATATTATAAGAAAATAAAGCACCCTTATACATCACTTTCATTATAAAACGCAGATTGTTATCTATAGAAATTCTTCTGTTAACTCCATTATTGTGGTCACGTGAGGAACCTTCAATATCTGAATCCATTATTACTTCTTTAACATAGATACTATCAGACAAATTCGGTGCATATTGTGTACTCAATGTCAACTTTCCTCTATACATTAATTCCGTACCATTGTTTTCCAAATAGCCTTTAAAGATACCATTACTACCAACACAAAGTTTATAATCTGTTTTAATAGGAATACTTACTGCAAGAACAGAATCTGGTGTATTATGAAATTTCAGATTGTATAAATAATAAAACAACGTGCCTACTTCCACATTTGAATAAGTATATTCTACGTATGTTTCCGGAACTGGCTCCTTTTCATTACACGAACAAATCTCTGTAAAAATTAAAAACAAAAAGATTATGTTTCTAGGTATCATTTCCATAATTATATACAATATATGCAAATATATTTATTAAAAAAAATAATGAATGAATATAGGCAACATTTATTTTATTAAAAATTCTACTAATTCTATCAGTCTCCGACCAGATTTTATTTCAATAATCATCCAATCAGAGATTGGTCTTTTTAATACACATCAACTATAAACTGAAATAAGATTAATTGGTGCAAAACTTTGCAAGATTTCTCACTCGTTCGAAATGACGGTTCTTATAAACTGTAATAAATCAAAACAACTTCTTATAAAACTCAGCAACTGTTTTTACTAAATTAATTTCTGCTTCTTCGCTTTTTACTTTCTGGTTGTATTTGGAAATAAATACTTTTTCGTAGCCTAATTTGCTGGCTTCTGCTACGCGCTGCTCTACTTTATTCACCGCTCGTATTTCACCACTCAAACCCACTTCACCACTAAAAGAAAATTTATTATTTATCGCTACATCTTCATACGAAG